>JBMOHZ010000023.1:0-14820 GCA_049317585.1 Paludibacter sp. | reverse complement strand
TATTTAATGGGTAAATATTAATTACCACATTTTTATTGTAATTAGTAGCACTACTAATAGCATAATCACCAACATAGAAACTTACAGAATTAAGACTTACAGTTACATTTGATGGCAAGGTATATGCTTCACCAACTCTTCTCCAATAAGTACCTGCTAAACCAACAATATATGCATTTGTAGCAACAGTACTTACAGTAAATCCATCCTCGGGAGTAGCATTCCAAATAAGATCTGATATACCATTTGAAGGGCGAATTACATTATAATCGTTTTGAATTGTATTTTTGCCTCCAACGCCTCCAGCTTCAAATGCAACAGTATTTACCCCATCGGTATTAAAAACTACATTTACAATTGAATCATTTGAAATGGAAGGAGTTGCATCTGTAAATGACCAAATACGAGATGTTGCATCTTTAGTAACTGATTGAAAGCTCATAGCCTCATTTGGCGAAACATAAATTGTATCTTTTGTTGCTGACCATAAACCTCCATTTGCAGAATATACATGAGCAATAGGCGGATATACAAAATCGGTACCTGCATTTATTGCAAAACCATCAAACTCTACTGCTTCAACATCAAGGGCAACAGTACCATGATTAATGCCAAAATTGTAATCACCATCAGCCGAAACAGTAAAATTTCCTTTAACCAATGTCCATGTGTCATATACTGCAGCATTTGCTCCAGATTTATCTATTATAACAGTAGTTTGAGTAGCTGAAGTTTGATTGGTTCCTACTGTGATTTTGAATTCATCTTTATCAGTGCCATAACCCGGAGCTATAACATAAATTGATACATGATATTCAACTCCTGCTTTTAACGAAACAGCAGGAGAAAAAGCCCAAGCAGCTCTTGATGCACTTGAATTGTAATCCGAAATCAATGCATAATTTCCATAAGGTGAAGAATTGTCATAATCCGTAATCATCAGATTTGATGCATCAGTTATTAACCAACCGGCAGTTGTAATATCTGCATTTTCGAACGAATAAAAATAAGGAACACTTAGTACATTCGTATTTTTAGCTACTTTTGAAATTGGCTCAGCTGAAACAATCGTTTTTCTGTTATTCTTTATTGAAACAGACCTATTATTTTTTGCTTTTAATAAAATTGGCGTTGCCGCGGTTACAAGTATCACCGACATAAACAGTGAAAGACACGTAATTGATATTTTTTTTATCATGTTTATAAAATATTAAATTATTGAATACTAATTGTAAATAACAAGCAGTTTATTATTTTACAATTTTAATGCTTTCTGTTCCATTTCCATTAAACTTCAAGAAATAAACTCCACTTTTTAGGTTTGAACTAGGAATTGAGATACTTGTATTCGTGGAAATATTATATGTGCTAATTAATTGACCAGTAACACTTAATAAGTTAACTGTAGTATATTTTTGCGCATTTTTAACTTCAAAAGTTGTATTCGTTTTATACACATGCAAACCAGAACTTTTTGGTTTAATAAAACCTGAAGCACTTGATTGTACAACGGGTATTTTAACTGAAACTCCATATGAAGAAACAACTATTTCGCCCGATCGTTCAGTAACACCTACGGGTAATGCTTCTGCTTCGAAGAATAATAAAATTGCATTATAGTCCGCAAAATAAGTTGTATCCATATCTAAACCTGTAACCCAATCAGGAGCACTCTCAACCCATACATTGGTCATGTCGGGATCAATATTATACGATGAAATAAAATCAACTTCATTGTAAGGACTACCATCTTGATCATCGTATCCGGTAATTCCCCAGCCGCCTTCGGCAGGGAAAGTAATTGCCAAATCTTCAGCATAAGGAACAAGGCAATTAAAAATCCCATTAAACTGAATATACAAATCGGTACGCGGAACATTTGGAGCACTGGTGTAGCCAAAAGTACTTATTTTATGATCAATACCGTGGAGGGTATATGATGAACCTTTAACTGAATTGCCAGCAAATAGAAATTTGAAATTCCATGTTGCATCAAAGCCAGTAATAACAACAGCAATTGGAGCATCGGTACCGAGTGTAATAGGTTTATCAATTATAAAACCATCTTCTTCAACCTGAAAAACAAAATTAAATACCCCCTGAGTTTCGTAAGTTTTAACAAACTCTGAAGTGCTTGATTCGCCAATAAGTTGACCAAATGAACCATCGGCCTTCAAATAATAAAATTGTAATTTCATTTTTCCCCCAGCGGGTACAGCAACTCCACCTTCTTCGAATGCTAATATACTTACACTCTCAGTGTACAAAGGCGATTTAAGTTTTGGTATAATTTGCATAACACCAACACAAGCTCCATTTTCGTTACTGTAAGCAGGCGAAAAAGAACCTCCTGCCGAAAAACCACCATAAAGGTTACCACCAGTAGGGTTGTTTGCATGCATATTACCTAATGTTAATGGTGCAAACTCCTCAACACCATCAAAGCTTGTTCCATCGGTTGTAGCACTTCTGTCGACCGATGCTGAAAGAAGATATTGAAATTCAGAACCTTTTCCGATTACAAAATTTGCACTATCAGTGCTTGTTCTAGCAGTAACTTTAGGTAAGTAACTTATATAACCACTTGGAGTAATGCTTGACATAAAGTGAAGTGTGCCATCAGCTTCAACAGAATCTTCAATGGCAGCATCATCTCCACCAGAAAAACTCCAAGCATAAGTTGCAGCTTTATTTGCAATAGGAACATAATCAACGTTTGTAATTGCAGGGCTATGTAAATACACTCCTGAATACGAACGAAAATCTCTCGTATACCCTTCGAATAATGTTCCATCGGGTCTGCCATAGATTACCGATAATGTATCAACTGCAACATTATTTATTGCTTTTACAGCACTTTTGATGTTTGCAAATGAAGTACTTACATATTTTTCAGATGAAATAGTTACCTTCTGAGGCAAAACCATTTTCGATAATACTTTGTTTTTTACGGTTAAATTATTTTTTGTCAAAACATTTTTTTGTTTTGATTCCCAATTCGAGTTTTTCACTTGCGAAAAACCTACTAAAACACTTAGTGATAGTAGAACTAAAATGTAAATTCTTCTCATACTTTCTTTTGTAAATTTGTCATTATTAATAATATATATGTACTTAATTTTTTAATATTAAATCGAACCATTTTGTAGTATCGGTTATACTAGTAAATCGTAAAACAGAAGCAGATAAGGCATTATCTCTAATTGAAATAGTAAAATCATCTTCGAGCAATGCAACTAATCCAGACAAAGCATAGGTATCGTAATAGGTTTTGCCATTGGTATCAAATTTTCCGACAAATCCATTAAACTTTAAACGCACATTTGTATCATTAAGTTTTGTAGTCGAAAAATTAAGAAAACCTTCAATTTTGCTTGTACCTTTAGTTGAATATACCGAAAGTGAAATGCCGTAATCTTTATTATATGTAAATCCAATATATTCTAATTTTCTAGTTTTACTAACTACAATGTTGTTAATAGTGGTGTATGCTGATTTTATTGTTTCACTCATGTTTTCGTCGGCGTATTTGAAAATCATATATTTTCGGGCATTTATAATATCAGTGAAGATATCGGTTGATGGCATCGATACAATTTTGGCATTTACGCCATTATCAGTGCAAATCAACTCATTTTTATCATCGCTAAGTTTAAAATTCTGTGCCCATTTTTCACCAATACTTATTGGGCTTGACATACGAATGCCATAATCTGTTACAATAAACGGACTATCGGTAGCATCGTCAATTTCGTCGCCTCCATTGGGAACTAAAGAGAAAATATGAGAACTTCCATTTTTCAGTGTATATAACTCGTTATTGTCTGCAACTAGTCTTAGTCTTGCATTTGTTTTTCCAAAAATCACCACATTCATATTATTGATCAAATCAAAATATCCAATCCAGCTTTGAGTACTTGATAGTTTTCTGAGTATACTTATTGTACCACGTTTTTTTCCTTTGAGTGTGATAATATCGGCAGATTTATCAACAATTAAAAACTCATAATCTCCCTCCAGTCCTTTTCCATCAGATTCGCCTGTTGAGGGTAGGGTAGGAGCTGAATAGAGATGGAAAACATCATTATAAGTGTCGAATGTGAGCACCGGACCCATATCATTTATTACTCTCCAATAACTGTTAGCCTCTTTATAAGTGGTAACATATTGGTTTACTGTTGCCATTGTTACCTGACTCGATGTAGGAAATTTGACAAGATATGTTACCCCAACACTTGTAGAGTTTGGGAAATATTCAAATACCCAACCATTGTCAACCGAGGTAAGTAAATCGTTAGTCATTTCTATGGATTTATTTACCCTTATAGCAGCCGATTCGTTAAATAAATCATCTTCAACACGATTACAAGCAATTATAATCGAACTCATAAGTATAACTGCTACAATATTTCTATATTTGGAATTCATGCGTTCTGTTTTAATTTTGGTTATAGCTATTTATTTCATTAAATCCAGCTTCGAGAGCTTCGTTTATATGCAATTGTCTATTACGCACATTTAATCTTAATGAATCTAAATCAATGTTCCATTGCTCTGAAAGCCATTTTTTACAAATTTCAATCTTTTTCTTTATCACTACGTCTCCATGTATTGGTTCGTTGTTTGGGCCAGGTAAGGCAGCCTGTCTGAGCAATTCGTTCCACCAAACATCTGACTTTGTTATATAACACGCTATTACTTCAACAAAATCCTCGCGAGGTTGCCCACTACCATAAGCAGTTACAAATCCCAGTGGAGCATATTTAGAATGATCTCTTATTTCGTCCTCGCTTTGGGTATTGTCATCGTTTCGCTCTTGCCAATACATGGGGTCGTAATATCCTGCCGAGAGGGTCTCAAATTCCTTTGGAAAAGTTTTTTGCTGATGTAATATATGAGCAAATTCGTGATGCATTGTATGGAAATAATACTCATTATTAAATGCTATATTGTTCGATTGCAGTTCATTACAGTCATATAATGTAACTTTTATACCACCTTCGGCAGTACCTAATATTCGAGTACCTTGATTTGGATTGTAAGCAGCACTTCCAATTAAGTGAATCATACGCGGACCATATTTTCGCAAAAATTCATGATCAACTACTTCACCATAAACATCAAACCATAAATACTTGGCTAAAATAGCCATTTCCTGCGATTTTTGAAGCTTCGTTGGTACCAAATTATAACTTGTATTTGAACCCACATCTTGCATTCGGTATCGAAATTCAAGATTAAATTCTGTCAAATAATTTTTATTCAACCATTTATCAAATGCAGAATAATCCTCTGTTTCATCAATAAAAATACTATCAGTAAATTTATCTTCATCGGCACACGATGTCAGCCCTAAAACGATCGCAAATAAAGTATAGAATATAATTGTCTTTTTCATTTTTTTAGTAAACAAGTGTTAGTTTCAAAATATTATCTTGAGTTGATATTGCTCTTGGATTAGGTTGTAAACCTGCTCCAATTACATCCGAAGGTATTTGTAAAGCTCTTCGTTCATCGTCGTAAGTTAATGTTATTTCCATATTTTCTCTTCCGATATTCTTCTTAATATCAATACCATATCTTTTCAAATCAAACCAACGATGACCTTCTAATAATCTTTCTAATCGTCTAAAATGCAGCACGCAATCAATCATTGGTTTTTGTTCGGGTGAAACAATAAATGTTGGACTTAATTCAGTTGTATGAAATTGATATGAAAAGTTTGCTTTGCCTTGTGTATAAAACGAGTTTATCAACGCATTTGTAAGAATAGTTGTATTTTTATGGCTGCTATTCCAAGCTTGAAGGTCGCTAATAGCTCCAGTAAGATCGTTAGTCATAATTTTTGCTTCTGCTCTATTCAGTAATACATCATCAGTCGTAAACTCGGTTCTTACTATGTGTGCAAATCCAATACGAGCAACTTTGTCGGTGTATTCAAACAATTCGTCTGTTTTTGGAATTACTAAACCGTACTCAGAGCCATAAGTCCACACCCAACCATCCAAAAACGAGGGTCTTCCTGACCATGTTGGTCCCGCTCCATTTATTGTTCCTTTTAATGCTGAGCCATTAATCCCATATCGGGTATTAGCAAACCTACGAGCATACACCGAAAGTGTAGGTATAAGCAATAAATTGGCAGGTGATTCGGCCGAAATATATACATTTAGTTCCGTTTCAGGATTTGAATATTTGGTTTGCCAATCTCTGAGATGTGTACTTGGATTTGCAGTGCCCAATACCTTGTTGGCATACTCAATTACCTTGGCATAATCTCTTTTGTAAAGATAAAATTGCGACGCAAATGCATAAGTAGCATTTTGAGTAAAATGATATTTTGGTATTTGATATGCATCGTCACGAATAAGTTTTACACCTTCTTCTATGTCTTTTGCAATTAATTCATACACTTCAGCAACACTATTTCTTACATAACTTGCCAAAACCTGTTTTTCGGGTTGTAACATATACGTTATTCCCAAATCATTTTTACTAAGATTTGAATCCTTGTAAGGTTTAGAGAATAAATTCACTAACATAAAATGACTGTAGGCACGAAGTATTAATGCTTCGCCTTTTTGTGGGCTCATATCAGTTTGGTCGCCAGCTAGTTTTAATTTATCGATAGCTTCAATTACCTGATTGGCTACTGCAATTGACTGATAATATTGCTCCCAAATAAAATATGGTGAATCTTCTTCGGTAGAAGATGCAACATCTGTCCACTCAAAAATCTCTGTATCCATTCTTTCGAAAGCATCTACTTTAAGTGTTGAACTTTCGGATCTATTATCGATAAAATTATCGGCACTCAATTCGCAAATAAGCGAATAATTTACTCTTGGATACGATGTTACAAGTAAATCCTTAATCTTCTGAGGCGAATCAAGCATGGTTCTGTTATCGGGCATTACATCAAGAAAACTGTCGCACGAAACAACAATAATGCTGATTGTTAAGATTATAACTTTATATATAAATGATTTCATTAGTTTTTATTTCTTAAAATAATTTGTAAATTAAATTCCAAGTCTCAATGTTAAGGTGTATTGCTTTGGCATAGGAGTTGCTACACCTCCTGAATTCATAAATTCAGGATCTTGCCCGTTGAGTTTTTTATCAGCATACAATAGAAATAAATTTGTTGCTTGTAATTTGATCGAGGCATTATTAAGCTTAGCAAATTTCAGAATTTTCGAAGGAATATCGTATGATAATGATATTTCCTTTAATCGAACAAAATCACCTTTTGCAATTCGCTCAGTTGAAAAATTATAGGCATTATAGGCATAGGATAAATTATCAACATTTTCTAATTGACGTAAGCTTGCAATTACAGGTATAGTCGTAATTTTCTCATCTCCAGGCAATACCCACCTGTTTTTGAATTCTTTAGGATTTGCTGCAAGGTCCGAATAGGCTACAAAAAACGAATTATCGAGTCTTACAACATTGCCAAAAGCATAAGTTAGATAAACATTTAAATGCAAACCCTTATAAATAAATTCATTACCAAGTGAACCAGTTATTGTAGGGTCGGTAGGTCCTTCATAAACCAGATAATCTAATTTTTGATTCTCCTGAAAATAAATATCTGAAATTGTTGTTTCACCTTTCTCATTCAGAAAAGTAGGTAAGCCCTCTTCGTTAAGTCCCATGAATGGTATTGAGAATAAGGCTCTTACAGGATAGCCTTCTAGTGGAAATCCATTACCTGTAATTAATTCAATTACTTTCGATTTAGACTTTAAATCGGTAATTTTAGTTGTTTGGTGCGTAAAAACAAAATCAGTATTCCATTTAAAATCTTTTGTTAGAATATTTTTAATTGCTATTGAAAATTCAGTACCACTTGATTTCATCGAAGCTACATTAGCCCATTTCGAAATGGAGCCACCACCAACGCCGGTAGTATAAACCTGTCCCATTAAATCAAAGTTATTGCGAACATAATAATCCGCAACAAATCCAATTCTATCATTCAGAAATCCTAAATCTATTCCAAAATTCAATTCGTGTTTCTTTTCGTAAGTAAGATCTTTGTTTTCGGTCTCCGAAAGTAGCAGCCCACTCTCAATTACTGACGTAGAAGGCCTCCAAGGAGTATATGGTATATAAATAGGTAATGAGTTACTTATGCTTGCAGGACCGGCATCAGCAGTAAGCGAATATGAAACTTTAACCATGGAGCGAGTCAGAATTGGATTTGCAAACCAACCTTCTTCGTTAATATTCCAAGCGCCCGCTACGTTCCATGTTGGTAACCATCTGGCGCTTCTAGACTGTCCTAACTTATTAGTCCCTTCGTATCGACCAGTAGCGTTAAAAACATACTTGTGTTTAAATGCATAAGTTCCTGTGGAGAAAAAAGCCACATTTCGTTTTTCTGTTGGCGAAAAATTATAATAAGGCGAGTTTTCTTCTTTACTTTGTTTAAATACATTAGGATCGTAAAATGAACTCATTCCATTTTCATACTGAACTCCCCACATTCTAGACCACACTTTGTTACGCTTTGTTGAATTTACTTCCATACCTCCAAACAAACTTAATGAATGTCGCCCTTCATCAAATTCGTTGGTATAATTTGTTGAGATTCTAAAATCGGTACTTTGTAATTTATAGTTCGATCGATCATAAATTCCACCTTTTGGCAAAACAGTTTCTTTGGTTGCCTGAGGGTTGTCTGGATCCTGATAAAGATATGGATTTTTATCACGAATTGTTTCGTCTTCTCCATTTTCTCCTTCTTTTACTCCAGCCCTGTAAGCCATAGCCATATTCGACTTATCTTTTATAAAATGCTCTTGCGATGATACTTGATATCGTACAGCTGCTAAAGCTGAAGCATTCCAACCAGGTAATATTTTGAATGATAGCTCACCTTGAAATTTAATGTCATCTACATTTAAATCAATATAATTGTTTTCAAGTTCGTGAAATATATTAAACGAAGTATAATTGCGTCGATAATAGGTATCTGGATCTAATGTTCTGGAAGTATTTAATGCATAAGAGTACGGATTTATGTCAAATCCCCTTTTAACTTCACCTGAAACAACATCTGTTTCCTGATTCAATGTTCCTGGGGCCTTTTGTCCTCTATGTGAGCCACTTCCTTGAATTTTAAACTCTAAAGATTTGGATAATTTATATGATCCATTTGCATTGAAAGTATAACGATTAACGCCACTTGATTTTGTCCATCCGGGATCATTCATTGCCGACATTGACATATAAAATGTAGAAACATCGCTTCCCGATGAAAAACTAATAGCATGATTTTGAAACACACTATTATTGAAAAGCAAATTAAACCAATCCGTATTTCGAAACTCAGCCTCTCGTAAAAATGCGTTTCTTGCATTTGATGTATTTTGCAATGCATATACTGGATTTCCATTAGTATCGTCTCCAATATAAGTATCAATAAGTTGATACATTTTACCATATACTCCTGAGGCACTTGCACCTGCTATTGAAGCAAATTCCAACCAACCCTTCTGTTCCATTTCTTTGTAAATTCCCATTTGTTCTTGGGAATTTGAAATATTAAAATCACTATAGTTGGGTTTTAATCTGGTTGTATATTCACCAGTATAATTTATTTTACTTATTCCTTTTTGACCTTTTTTGGTAGTAACCACTATTACGCCACCCATTGCCCGAGCACCATAAATCGAAGTTGCAGACCCATCTTTTAAGACTTGAATGTTTTCAATGTCATCAGCATTGATTCCTGCTATGGCTGACGAAATAAGTGTCTCAGCATTGCCTGATGATAAATCATCGCTCGAAATATCAACAGCATCTTCAATTACAATACCATCAACAACCCACAAAGGTTTTGAATTTCCATATATTGAAGTAGCGCCACGTACTCTGATTTTTGGTGCAGCACCAAAAGTACCCGATACATTTTGAACTGATACACCCGCCACACGACCTTCTAATGACCGGCTAATATCAGCTACACCATCTAATTTTGCTTTTGCTGCATCAATTTTAGTAGTTGACCCTGTAAATAAACGTCTGTCTGAAGAAGTCATACCAGTTACAACAACCTCTTGAAGTTGCTGAGCATCGGTAATCAACACAATTTTCATAATAGGTTTCACATCAACTTCCATCGTTTTCATTCCAATATACGACACTACAAGTTTTTTATATTGTGTCAAAACCTGAATTTCAAATTTTCCATTGTAATCGGTTACGGCTCCTTGTTGGTTGTTACCTTTGGCAAATATTGTTGCACCTATAACAGGTTCCCCAGTCTCATCAATTACAATTCCTTGTATTTTTGTAGACTGTGCAAATACAAAACTTACACTCAATAGGAAAAATAACAAGATATGAATGCGGATCTTTAAGTAAAAAAAATTCATCGGCTATTTTTTATAAAAAATTTAGTAAGCAAGTTTTTAAGTTCAATTTAGTATGCATTAGTTAACTACAACAAATTACCTTTTTACAAGTTCATTTGTATAAGCCAACCAAAACAAATTCAATTTTATTTATGACTTTATGGGAAAGTAATTATGCGCTTTATCAAAAAGATTGTTTTAAACATCCTTACCCGAAGTTTTGTAAAACAACATTTACGCAAATGATTGGAGAAGTTTATAACAGACCAAAATTTCTTTCATTATGTCAAGCACAAAGGTCGTGATTTTTTTTTGAATAAGTATACGAAAAATCATCATATCTATACGTATTAACGTATATTTAACACTTCAGTTAGTTGTAAAAATCAATTTTGCATACGTATTTTGAGACAAAAAACGCAAAGCTATGTAAAAATTACAAACTTTGCGTTTTTAAAAATTCAAATATAAGTATACTATACTATCTTTTTCATTGCAGTCATTGCGGCACGTAATTCAGCTCCAACAATTTCGATAGAATGACTACGTAATTCCGCATTAATTTTCACTAATTCAAAATTGTCAACGCCACCGTTTCTACCAGCATTGAAGTTTTTTCCAATGATATTGGTGTCAATTTTGGTCATAAAGTTAGCCAAAAGTGGTTTACAAGCATGGTCGAATAGGTAACAACCGTACTCAGCAGTATCGGAAATTACACGGTTCATTTCGAACAGTTTTTTGCGGGCTATAGTGTTGGCAATCAGTGGAGTTTCGTGTAACGATTCATAGTAAGCCGATTCGGGTTTAATACCAGCGCTAACCATAGTTTCGTAAGCCAACTCAACACCCGATTTTACAAAAGCAACCATCAAAGTAGCATTATCGAAATACTCTTGTTCGCTAATTTCAACTGCGCCTGCAGGAGTTTTCTCGAAAGCAGTTTCGCCTGTTGCAGCACGCCAAGCCAATAAGTTTTTATCGCCGGCTGCCCAATCTTCCATCATGATACGCGAAAACTCGCCCGACAAAATATCGTCCATGTGCTTTTTGAATAACGGACGCATAATGTCTTTCAATTCGTCGGCAATTTTATAAGCTTCTACTTTGGCTGGGTTCGACAAGCGATCCATCATGTGCGTGATGCCACCAATTTTTAAGGCTTCGGTAATTACTTCCCAACCGTATTGTACTAATTTTGAAGCATAACCAGCATCTATACCTTTTTCAACCATTTTGTTGTACGATAGTATAGAACCTGTTTGTAATAATCCGCAAAGTATGGTTTGCTCACCCATTAAATCCGATTTTACTTCGGCTACGAACGACGATAACAATACACCAGCTTTATGTCCACCTGTTCCTACGCAATAAGCTTTAGCTATTTCTAGTCCATCGCCATTAGGATTATTGTCGCGGTGCACAGCAATAAGTGTAGGTACACCAAAACCGCGAAGGTATTCGGCACGTACTTCCGATGCTGGTGATTTTGGAGCAATCATAACAACTGTAATGTCTTTACGAATTTGCATTCCTTCTTCTACGATATTAAAACCATGCGAATACGAAAGACAAGCTCCCTGTTTCATTAAAGGTACAACTGCATTGACAACACCTGTATGTTGCTTATCAGGTGCAAGGTTCGATACTAAATCGGCAGTTGGAATCATTTCTTCGAAAGTACCAACTTCAAAACCATTATCAGTTGCTTTTTTCCACGATTCGCGTTTTTGCTCAATAGCTTCTTTACGCAATGCGTAAGCTACATTCAAACCACTGTCGCGCATGTTTTGACCTTGTGCCAAACCTTGAGCACCACAACCGATAATTACGATTTTTTTGCCTACTAATTTTTTTACACCATCAGCGAATTCGCTGTTTGCCATAAAATCACATTTTCCCAATTCCTGAACTTTCAGGCGATGTGGAAGTGAATTAAAATAATTTGCCATTTGTGTTTAATAAGCCATTACTCTTTAAAACTTAAGGAGCATACTTGGCTAGTTTTTAAATTGTTATTTATATTGTCTTACTACTTTAAACCATTTAAAAAAAGATTTTTTTCAGAAAAAAGCTACATCTAATTTTGATATTTTTTTATCCCCTCCAGCATATCGCTTAAGCGTTCTACTTTCGATTTGGTAATTGCCACACGCCCTGAACGGATAAATTGGAGTACGCCTACCGTTTCGCTCAGTTCCTCAAACATTTGCTGAGTTTCGGCATAATGTCCAGCCTTTTGCAACACTACAAAATCGGCATTCATCTCTAAAACTCGAATATGATATTTGCGAACAAGTTCTTCAATAGCACCTTGTTGCAATAGTTTATCAGTAGCAATTTTATAAAGTGCTATTTCCTGATGAACCAAATCATCGTCGGTATTAAAATATGATTTTAAAATGTCAATTCGTTTATCAATTTGTTTTACTACTTTTTCAACCACATCGAGAGTAGTAAAAAGGGTGATAGTGAATTTGTGAATTCCTGGCAAAGCAGATGGCGAAACTGATAATGTTTCGATATTCAAAGCTCTACGAGTAAAAATAATGGTAATTTGACCAAGCAAACCTACCGTATTTTCCGAGAATACTGTTATTGTATATAATGTTTTTTCCATGATTTCAATTTTTTTATTATTCTCCCAACAAAATATTATCCACAGCAGCACCAGCAGGCATCATCGGATAAACCATACCTTTCATTTCCACATCTACCACCAATAAATAAGGCTTGTCATCTTTAAGCATATCCGCAATAGCTGCATCCAATTCGGAGCGTTCGCTTACATTTACTCCAGCTATATTATATGCTTTTGCAATAGCCACAAAATCAGGATTTTTCATTTTGGTAAACGAATAGCGTTCTTCGAAAAACATTTCCTGCCATTGACGAACCATGCCTAAGAAATGATTGTTGAGAATAATCATTTTGACACCAATTTGTTCTTGCATAATGGTTCCCAATTCCTGTATAGTCATTTGAAATCCACCATCGCCACTATACATTAATACTGTACGCTCAGGAGCACCCATTTTTGCTCCCATAGCAGCAGGTATACCAAATCCCATTGTACCTAAACCACCTGAAGTAATTAAACTGCGAGTTTGTGAAAATTTAGAATAACGAGTTGCCATCATTTGGTGTTGACCTACGTCAGTAACAACAACTGCTTTATTACCAGTAGCTTCCGAAATTTTATGAATTACTTCACCCATAGTTATTTCACCAGAAGTTGGATATACTTCACGATCAATTACCTTTTCAAATTCTATCTCATCATGTTCTTTGAAAGTAGCTATCCATTCAGTATGTTTTGCACTCTCAAGCAATGCTGTAATAGCAGGTAAAGTTACCTTAGCTGAACCAAGAACAGGTGCATCGGCCTTTACATTTTTATTTAATTCGGCAGCATCAATATCTAAATGTACAATTTTAGCTTGTTTGGCATAATGATTCAAATCACCTGTTACTCGGTCGTCAAAACGCATTCCAATAGCAATTAACACATCACATTTGTTGGTTTTAATATTGGGAGCACCATTTCCGTGCATTCCCAAAAATCCTTTGTTTAATTCAAAATCAGAATCCATAGCCGAAGCACCAAGTAATGTCCAGGCAGCAGGAATATTTGCTTTTTCTAAAAATGCTTTCAATTCGGCTTCGGCATTAGATAATACCACACCTTGTCCAACCAATGCAAATGGTTTTTGGGCTGAATTGATAATTTGAGCAGCTAATTCAATTTGTGAAGGATTAATTTCGGGATTTGGAATATAACTACGAATAAATGTACAAGGTTTATATTCGAAATCAATTTCCTGAAATTGTGCATTTTTGGTAATATCCAAAACTACTGGACCTGGACGTCCACTACGTGCAATATAAAAAGCACGAGCAACAGCCCAGGCAATATCCTCGGCACGACGAATTTGATAGGCCCATTTGGTTATAGGTGTTGAAATACCAACAACATCAATTTCCTGAAAAGCATCAGTTCCAAGCAATGCAGCTCCAACTTGTCCCGTAATTACAATCAACGGAGTGCTATCAAGCATAGCATCGGCAATTCCTGTCACAGCATTTGTAGCTGCAGGACCCGATGTTACCAAACAAACGCCCACTTTACCCGAAACCCGTGCATAACCTTGTGCAGCATGTGTTGCACCTTGTTCATGACGCGTTAGTATATGATTTACTTTTTTATCATAATCGTAAAGAGCATCGAAAGTGGGCATAATAGCGCCACCCGGATACCCAAATATCGTATCTACACCTTCGTGTATCATCGATTCTATTAATGCTTGTGCTCCTGTTAGTTTCATATTTATAAGATCCCTAACCCCTAAAAAGGATTAAGAAGGGATAGTTTTAATTGTAATTTATATTTAGTTTTACATTAATCCCTATATGGGTTTGAGGTTGTTTTTAATCAATCATCCTTACAGCCCCT
>JBMOHZ010000022.1:0-14866 GCA_049317585.1 Paludibacter sp. | reverse complement strand
GTGTTCTTATTCATTTTGTTTTAATTTTTAAATTGATATTTCTGAAATTATTAATTCTTAATTTTTAATTCTTAATTATTATTACCATCCACTTGTAGAGCCACCTCCACCCGAGAAACCGCCACCAAAACTACCGCCTGAAAAACCTCCGCCGCCACCACCAAAGCCACCTCGGCCACTACTCAAAATGCTTCCAGCTACTGCACCACCTACGAAGGCACCACTATTACGTTGTAAACGAGGTATGTTATCGTTGTGATTTTCATCGTAACCACAAAATTTACAATGATAGGTTGTGCGCTCAGTACCCGAACTGATATAAGTTGGAGCAACTATTGTTTTTTTATCTTTCAGTATAAATGCTTTGGTATTACACTTTGGGCAATTGCTGTAAATACTCGGTTTATCGAGCGTAAATATAGCTTCGTTTTTACAAGTATCGCATACAAATACGTCATAATCAACCGCATGCAATTGCTCTTCAAACTGTTGTGCTAATTTTAAATGTGCATCTTCTTGTTTTTCGCTTAAAATATGCATTGTACCTTCACATTCGCTACATTTGATTGGTTCACGACGTACTTTGCGCATCATCATAGCACCATAAATATTGGCTGGAATAGTTGTAAGTGGTACTGGCAACAATAATAAAAGTAAATATGTTGGTAATTTAAGTAATAAAATTGCTACAAAAACCAGTACAGGCAAAACCAAAGCCAATACCAGTAATGCACCAGCTTTTTCGGATTTAATAGCCTTGTAACGCATCATATTACTACTAAATTTCGTATTTTTACGCACTTTGGTAACAATATTACCAATCCAGATAAAAGCCAATAGCATAATGAATAGATAAACTCCAACGGCCATAGGCAATATCTCATCCCATGGAATTTCTACTTTTTTCTCAACAAAAGTTTCACCTTTCACGGTTTTAACAATCATATCCACTCCAGCTATCATACCACCATCAATATCCCCGTTTTTAAAAGCGGGAATCATTGCTTTTGTCTGAATACGTTTCGAGATAGCATCGGGCAAAACACCTTCGAGACCATAACCAGTTTCAAATGTTACCTTACGCTGATCCGCAACAAAAAGCACCAACAAGCCATTACTGTTTTCGGCAGTTCCAATACCCCATTCTTTAAACAAAGCAGTTGCAAATGGTTTAATCTCCTCGTAACCAATTGAATTTAGCATTACCACTGCCACTTCCGATTTGTTAGTAGCTTGCAATTGGCCAAGCATTTGGTTTATTTGCTGCACAGTTTCTTCTCGCAAAATTCCATCAGGATTACTTACAAACGCAGCTGCATTCGTTGATTTAGGATTTGGAATTGTTTTAACAGTGTATTCCACCGCAAAAACCGACAATGATAAAAAAAGCAGAAAACTTAAAGCAGTTGACTTCATAATATTAATATTGTGCATCCAATAACTCGACTGTGAAATATAACATTGAATATGGTGGAATTGTTCCTTTATCAGTTGAATTATAGCCCAAGGTATATGGGAAAAACATTTCCATACTTCCACCAACTTTAAGCATCGAAATTGCTTCCTGCCAACCACTTACAGTACTTGATAAGGATCCTTTGTAGGTGCCGCTGTCGAACACTTTACCGGTAATTAACTTACCAGTATATCGTACCTCTACATACGAACTTGCGTTAGGTTGTTTCATATTTCCGGCATAAATTATTTTATAATATAAACCTGAATCTGTTGATTTATAGTTTACATCCGAACTTTTAGCAACTATCTCGGCTGCATATTTCTGATCGTTTAAAATTTTCCAATCGGCAAATTTATCTTCGGTACATGAACTGAATGCTAGCAACAAAAGCAATAAAGGCAATAGTGTAATGCGTTTCATTTTTATCTATTATTATTTAATTTTTTTCTTATATTGTTCTGAAAATGATTTATTTGAAAATTTTGGCATGGAACGATTTGGCCCCCACATCACATAATTGAATGGCGAAGTTACGATATTTTTCACAAATCCCGATACCAAATTAAATCCTGCCCGTTTTGAACTCATTATCTTAAAACCTTGCATCGCAATTTTCTCAGCTTTTGGGCGCAAGTTTTGTTCCACTGCTTTACGTCGGTTACTCAATAAAATGTCAGTTAAAGGAATTTTCACCGGACAAACTTCCACACATTTACCACACAGTGTGGATGCAAAACTAAGATGCGAAAAGTCTTTGAATCCACGTAAAAACGGTGTAAGTACGGAACCAATTGGGCCACTATAAGTAGTATCGTATGTATAACCACCAATAGTTTTGTACACCGGACAAGCATTAAGACATGCACCACATCTTATACAAGCCAAGGATTCATATCCTTCATCATCTGCAAAAACATCAGTGCGATTATTATCGAGCAATATTAAATACATTTTTTCAGGTCCATCCATTTCGTTTGCTGTGCGTGGACCTGTAAAAATTGAATTATATGCCGTAATTTGCTGTCCGGTACCATGTGCAGCCAGCAAAGGATAAAACAAGCCCAATTGATGCATTTTAGGAATTATCTTTTCGATACCTGCAATTACGATATGAACTTTAGGAAAAGCGGTAGTCATCAAACCATTACCTTCGTTTTCGGTCACGGAAATACCACCTATATCAGCAATCAGAAAATTAGCTCCTGTTACTCCCACTTCGGCTGTTGTATATTTTTTTCGAAGTACTTGGCGCACATATTCCGTCATTTCTTCGGGTGTACTATCAATGGGTGTATTAAATTTTTCGTTAAACAATTTTGCAATATCACCTTTGGATTTATGCATGGCTGGCGTAACAATATGATAGGGTTTTTCGCCCGCTACCTGAACTATAAACTCTCCTAAATCAGTTTCAATTGACTCACAACCAACACTTTCGGCTACATGATTGAGTTCAATTTCTTCGGTAGTCATCGATTTACTTTTTACAAGTATTCGAGCATTATTCTGAGCTAAAATATCCTTAATAAAATCAGTAGCCTCAGTAGTATCAGTGGCCCAAAGCACTTCGGCTCCATTAGCAACACAATTTTGCTCAAACTCAAGTAAGTATTTATCCCAGTTTGCTAACACATCGCGCTTAATTGCTGCAGCATTTTGCTTAGCCAATTCCACATTCCGATAGCGCGCCATTCCTTTCTCCACTGCCGCATCGTAACGCGCAATGTTGAATTTAATTGTTTTTCGGTGATTTACATCGAATGCAATTTTTTTGGATGCTATTGTAAATTGTTGACTTGTTGACATTTTTACTGTTTCACGTTATTAGGCTTCGCAGTTATTTTTTTATAACAAAACTGAAACTTCCCACCATATTTCCATCGCAGAAAAACTCTGCGCGATAATTTCCAGCTTGCAATACTTCTTCCACTTTCCAATAAAGTACGTCATTAAAAGTTTCGCCAGTATATTCGAAGTCTTTTTTGAGTGAATAGTTTATTTTTTTGTTTTCGAACTGAAAAACTTGATTCGCATTTTTGGTCAACACTTCGCTATCCGGACGTGAAAGTCTCACATAAATTGTTTTATCGCCTGGTTGAGCCGTAATATTTTTTGTAACCGTATAATTGAACTGTAGATTAGCAATTTGCGAAAACCAAGTTGTTTTTTTATTTCGGTTATTCAAAGGTGTAAAACTGAAACCTGTCACTTCGAGTTTCGATGCACGAGTAACTACTTCGTTAAGCGTCTCTTTTTCTTTCGAAAGTTGATTTACTGTTTCTGAAGCTTCGCTAAAACGACGCTTCACTTCTGAATTTTCAGTTTTAAGTTCCTTATTTTCAGTATTTAATGCATCAATTTGATTTACATAGTGTACCAAGAGTTTACGCACTGAAGCCAATTCGTTTTTCAATTCAGCTATTTTGCGGGCATTTGTCGATTTTGTTACACGTAATTCCTCTAATAACTGATGCATTTTCACTTTTTGATCATCGAGCAATTTAAAAAGCGAATCGTTTTTGATATTCGAAGTATAGCCATCAAATTCGGATGCCATATCCTGAAACTCACGTTCAACTTGTTGCTTTTCGAAATTCATCATTTCAACCACCTCAGCAACTTCGGCTTCTTTTTCTTTTGTTCTGTTAATCAGATAGATTACAGCAATTAACGCTAAAACTAAAGCTATAACCAGTGAAAGCATTATTATGTTGTTTTTCTTCATCCTAAAAAATATATAAATATAGATGTTTAAACTATTTTACAAAATCGTTATTAAAGCAATGAAATCACTTTTTCGAGTTTAATACCTCTTGAACCTTTAATTAAGATATAATGATTTTTAATTTGTTTTTGCTCAAGCAATTGCATTAATTGTTCAACTTGCTGAAAGCATGTAAAATGGTTATTCGTTTGTTCAAAAAGTGTACCAACTAAAAACACATTTGTAAGTTTTGAGTTTTCAAGCAAATCAATAACAGCCTGATGTTCCATTTCGGATTGAGCTCCTAACTCAAGCATATCGCCTAAAATGAGCATTTTATTGTCCACTTGCATTTGTTCAAAATTAATCACAGCAGCTCGCATGCTAGTCGGATTGGCATTGTAGGCATCTACAACTAACTTATTGCGTTCAGTAACCGTAAGTTGTGAGCGATTATTCTGAGGCGTATATGTTTCGAGTCCTACTTTAATCAATTCATTATCAATTCCAAAAAAATGACCGATAGTTACAGCAGCTAAAATATTTTCGGCATTGTACGAACCTATAAGTTTTGTAGATACTGTAAATCTGTCAGTTTCGGAAGTAGCACAATTCATTGTCAAAAATGGCGAACAAGACTCAATTGAAGCTGTAACACAACTATTATTAGCTGACTTCTCAAGACTATAATTGCAAATTTTATCATTTGAAGTAAAACCCGATTTTAAAGCCATTTCGGTCAAATGTTCATTATCCGCATTTTTAAAAATCAATTTACCATGGTTCAAAATAAAATCATAAAGTTCAGCTTTAGTGCTCTTTACACCTTCGAAGGAACCAAAACCTTCGAGATGCGCCTTGCCTACATTGGTTATAATTCCATAATCGGGACAAGCAATTTCAACTAATTCTTTAATATCGCCCTGTTTACTTGCACCCATTTCAATTACAGCAAGTTTATGTTCATTTTTTAATTTCAACAGCGTTAAGGGCACACCAATATGATTATTTAAATTTCCTTGTGTAAAAAGAATATTGAATTTTTGAATTAAAACCGAAGCAATAAGTTCCTTCGAAGTAGTTTTACCATTGGTACCAGTAATTCCTAATACAATAGGATTAAGCTGTTTACGATGATATCTAGCAAGTTGTTGAAGTGTTTCGAGCACATTTTCGACTAAAATATAACGATTATCAACAGCAAAAGTAGCTTCATCAATCACTGCATAAGCGGCACCATTCGAGAGTGCTGAATGTGCAAAAGCATTTGCATTGAAGTTATCGCCTTTAAGGGCAAAAAACAAGCAACCGGCAGGACAATTACGGCTGTCGGTTGAAACTTCGGAATGCTTTTGAAAAATTACGTATAATTCGGCAATAGTCATAAATAATTACCTGAAATTAAAATTGATAAACTAATGATACATACCAACCATTTTGGCGGAGAATTTTACTGCTATCAATTTTATTAATACTATTAATTCCAAAATCGTAACCACTTTTTAGTCGGTAATTTTTAAATTGAATACCTCCACCAATACTCATTTGAAAATTAATACGTTGAATAACAGACTTATTATATAAATCATTATTGGCATAACTTACTGTGTTTATACCTGTAAAGCTTTTCATTGCATCGCTCATTATGGCTGTCACTTTTTGTGGTTGAGCTAAACCAATTCCAATAGTAGGTCCAGCGTAAGCAAAAAATTTGAAGTTTTTAGACACTGGAAGCGAATAATTGACTTGTAATGGGATATCAATAGAATGTCCAAAAGTTTTGTAGTTTACCGAGTCAGTTGATGAATAATATTGAGTTTTATTACCATAAACCATTGAATACAAAGCACCTGTAAGTAAACTGAAATTATTTTTCAATTCAAACTCTACATTTCCACCAATTTTTCCTCCATTAAAATAGGATTTACTAAATCCTGTTCCAAATTGTTTGGGTTGAACAAAACCAGCTTCAATGCTATATTTCTGAGCATTAGCAGTTAAAATTAAAACAGAAAAAAACAAAAGCAAACTGATTTTAAGGAGATTATTCATTTTCATTATTATATTATTAAACACTTCAAATTATTATTTGTCAGGCAAATAGAGTTTCGGAATTCTTAATTCATAAATCAGCACAAAGATATATTAAAAAAATGATTTTTAAATCTCAAAATTATATACTTTGCCTATAAATAACGCTTTTTCACTCATTCTATTTTAAAATGTGAAATAAAAAAAGCATTTTGAGCGACGATATTTTTGTTTAACTTTGCAATCCTAAGAAAAACAGAATTTATTTCGAATAAGAATTTGTAAGTCAACAAGTATGATAGTTTGTATAGCCGAGAAACCAAGTGTAGCCCGTGATATTGCCGAAATTTTGGGAGCAAAAAACCGAAAAGAGGGTTACATTGAGGGTAATGGCTATCAAGTAACATGGACTTTTGGACATTTATGCGGCTTACTTGAACCACATGAGTATGCTCCCGAATGGAAAGCTTGGGCACTGAGTCAACTACCCATGATACCTGCCCGCTTTGGCATAAGAGTAATGAACGACAGCGGCATACAAAAGCAGTTTAAAGTTATTGAAACTCTTATGGCTACTGCCGACGAAGTGATAAACTGTGGTGATGCTGGGCAAGAGGGTGAGCTTATACAACGTTGGGTAATGCAAAAAGCACTGTGTAAATGCCCCGTAAAACGATTGTGGATTTCGTCGCTCACCGAAG
Organism: Paludibacter sp.; assembly: GCA_049317585.1. Taxonomy (GTDB): domain Bacteria; phylum Bacteroidota; class Bacteroidia; order Bacteroidales; family Paludibacteraceae; genus Paludibacter. The sequence continues at coordinate 7,971 of JBMOHZ010000022.1, read as the reverse complement.
AATCCATAAAAGAGGGATTTAAAAAACTAAAAGATCAATCGGAATATAAAAGGCTGTACGAGGCCGGCCTTTCGCGCGCCATTGGCGACTGGTTATTAGGTATGAATGCAACCCGACTTTACACCTTGAAGTATGGAAAAAACCGACAAGTTCTCTCCATTGGCCGCGTTCAAACTCCTACTTTGGCATTGATTGTAAATAGGCAACTTGAGATTGAGAATTTTAAACCCGAAGCCTATTGGGAATTAAAAACGGTATATCGCGAAACAGTTTTTTCGGCCGCAAAAGGGCGATTTTCGACTATCGAAGAAGGAAATCAGTTTTTAGAAACTGTAAAAACGGCTGTTTTTTTTGTAACAGATATTTCTACCAAAAAAGGAAATGAATCGGCACCTAAATTATTCGACCTTACATCATTACAGGTTGAATGCAATAAGAAATTTGGATTCTCGGCTGATGAAACATTAAAACTGATTCAAATTCTATACGAAAAAAAACTAACTACATACCCACGTGTTGATACTACTTTTTTGACCGACGATATGTATCCAAAAATTCCGGATATTATGAAGGGATTAAAGGACTATGAGCTACTTACAAAACCACTATTGGAAACAAAAATACCCAAAACAAAAAAGGTATTTGATAACTCAAAAGTAACCGATCACCATGCTATAATTCCAACTGGAATTCATCCTACAGCACTGAATGACAATGAAAAACGTGTTTTCGATTTAGTAGCTAGACGGTTTATTGCAAATTTTTATCCCGAGTGTAAAATATCAACCACAACCGTTTTAGGCGAAGTGGATAAAGTAGAGTTTAAGGTTATTGGAAAGCAAATATTAGATGCAGGTTGGCGCATAGTTTTTGAAAAAGCAAAAGTGGAAAATGATGAAAATGAACCAGATGATGAAGAAAACACATTGCCAATTTTTGTGAAGGGCGAAAGTGGACCACACATCCCTACACTATCCGAAAAATGGACATCGCCACCAAAACCTTACACGGAGGCAACTTTGCTACGCACGATGGAAACAGCTGGTAGGTTAATCGACAGTGAAGAATTGCGTGACGCCATGAAAGAAAATGGCATAGGGCGACCTTCGACCCGAGCTGCAATTATCGAAACATTATTCAAGCGCGATTATATTCGCAAGGAACGTAAAAACCTGATTGCTACCAACACAGGAGTTGATTTGATTCAAACAATAAGCGAGGAATTACTAAAATCGGCAGAATTAACAGGCCGTTGGGAAAAGAAACTTCGTCAGATTGAACGTGGCGAATACGAAGCAAGCGTTTTTTTGGAAGAACTCAAAGAAATGGTACGGCAAATAGTTTTTAATGTTAAGAGCGAAAACAGACAAACTACAACATCAAAACCTATTCAAACCGATGCCCTTGTTGGTTCAAGTTGTCCTGAATGTGCCAAAGGTGTGTTGATAAAAGGAAATGCTGCTTATGGATGTAGCCGTTGGAAAGAAGGTTGTGGATACAGAAAAGCATTTTAAAGCATCTGTTATTTGGAAGTACAATTACGGCACATTTCGTATTGTTTACGGTTTTGAAGAATTGACGTTTTGAAATCGAATGCCTTTTTTGAATTTGAGATTGCTGAAAACGAATCGGTATTGAGATTTCCAAAAGCTTGTATTCCGTTTTTATCAAAACAACAAGGCAGAAAATCGCCCTTTGCACTTATTACAGCACCACTCCAAAGTCTGAAACAGCGGTTTTTTAGTTTCGACTTTATTTCATATTTCCCATTTGCATTTAACTTATAACGAGTATATTTATTAATAGAAGTTAGAAGCGAATGTCCATTCTCAAAATCATACAGTTGCGCTGTTTTAAAAGTCAACCTATTAACATTTAGCCTATTGGACAACTGTTTTATCTCTTTCAATTGATGTTCATTGGTTTTTAATACAATAAATTGAATTTCAATAAATGGAGTTTCACTTTTTAATTGTTTTTTCCAATAATACACTTCCTCAACACCTTTAATGGCTAAAGCAAGTTTTCCACCTATCCTATATTTTTCGTAAACCTCTTGCGTAGCACCATCCATCGAAATTATAAGTTTATCGAGCCCCGATTCTACAATTTCCCTGGCTAATTCCGAATTAATCAATTGTGCATTGGTTGATGTTGAAGTAAAAATTCGAGATTTATGGGCATAAGCAATCATATTGGTAAGATTTTTGTTTAATAAAGGTTCACCTTGAAAATATAGTATTAAATGGAATAACGTAGACTTTAGTTCATCGATAATATTTTTATAAAGTTCAAAGTCGATATTAGTTCCTTGATTGCGTTTATTTACCCCTACAGGACATTCAGGGCATTGGAGTTGACAAAAATCGGATGGTTCGATTGATAAAAAAAATGGTAGTGAATTAGTTTTAAATACCCACTTAAATCGTGAGGCTAAATAGGAAATTAGTATTCTAAAAAAATTCACAATTTTACTGACAGATAAATATTTAATAGTACTTATAGCAATTTTAAAGTCAGAAATTAGGTGCATCAAATTCAATTTTAAGATTTAAAAAAAACAATTTCAATAAGCAATACACATATACAGTTAAAAAAAACGACCATTTTTAAATAAAATGTGAAAATCGCTCTACAAAATAAATCAAAATTCATTGAAACATTGTATCTTTGCACTCAATTAGAATGAAATTTATACTTAATTAATTTATAACAAAAAAACAATTTATGAGAAAACAACTTTTTTTCGCTGTAACATTGGTTCTAGCAATGGTTTTTAGCTCTTGTAACAAAGATCTTACTGCTTTAGATCCAAGTCTTTTTACCGCTACACCTAACCCATTGGTCGAAAAAGCTGGTAAAGTTGATGCCACTATTACTGGAACTTTCCCTGTTAAGTATTTCGCAAAAAATGCTACCGTAACCGTTACTCCAGTTCTTGTATTTAACGGAACCGAAGTAAAAGGTACGCCATCCGTATTTCAGGGCGAAAAGGTAAAAAGCAACAACAAAGTTATCAATTTTAAAGCTGGTGGAAAATACACCATTCAAACTACATTTAATTATGTTCCAGCAATGGCAAAATCAGAATTGTTTCTTGACTTTAGTGTTTCAACAAGCAAAAAAACATACACAATTCCGCGTGTAAAAGTGGCTGATGGTGTAATGGCAACAGCTCAACTAGTAGCAAAAAGTTTTGGAGCTACTGATGCAGCTAATGGTCCAATCATTGTAGCTGATAAATTTCAACGTGTAATTCAAGAAATGCAAGAAGCTGATATCAAGTTCTTGATACAGAAATCTGATTTACAGAAAAAAGAAATGCAGTCGGAAGACATTGTAGCTTTGACTCAAAAAATTAAAGCTGTTAAAGAATCAATGAATCAACAAGTTGCTGGTTTCGAAATTGCAGGTTATGCATCTCCCGATGGTTCAGTGGAAATTAATACAAATCTTGCTGAAAAACGTCAAAAAGTAACTGCCGACTTCATCAACAAAGAATTGAAAAAAGTTAAAACCGAAGTAACAATCGATTCAAAATTTACTGCTGAAGACTGGGATGGTTTCCAAAAATTAATGGAAAGTTCAAGCATACAGGACAAACAAGTTATTTTGAGTGTACTTTCGATGTACACTGATCCTGAACAACGTGAACGCGAGATTAAAAACCTTTCGAATGTATTTAAAAGTATTGCTGAACAAATTCTTCCTGAACTTCGTCGTTCACGTTTGAAATTGACAGTTGATGTAACTGGAAAATCGGATGTAGAAATAGCTAAATTGGCTAAAGAAGATGCTTCAAAATTATCATTGGAAGAATTGCTTTATGCAGCTACTCTTACTCAAGATTTGAGCGAAAAAGCAGCTATTTATACTAAAGCAAGTGAAAAAGCACCTGATTGTTTCCGTACATTCAACAACCTTGGTGTTGTAAAATACCAACAAGGAAATATTGACGAGGCATCGCGTTTATTTGCAAAAGCACTTGAGTTAAAATCAACTCCTGATGTTAATTACAACGCAGGTTTATGTGCATTGGCAAAAGGTGATTTAGCAAAAGCAGAAGTTAGCTTCGGTAAAGCTGCAGGCACTAAAGGAAACCTTAGCAATGCGTTGGGAACTATCAGCATTATTAAAGGCGACTATACAAAAGCAAAAACATTCTTCGGTAAAACAAGCACTAATAATGCTGCTATTCTTCAAATTTTGGATGGCAACTACAATGGAGCTCGTGCAACTTTGGATGCTGTAGCTCAACCAGATGCATTAACAGCTTATTTAAATGCTATTGTAGGTGCTCGCACGAACAACCGCGATGCTGTTTATGCAGGACTTCGCAAAGCAGTGAGCATGGATGCTGCATACAAAGCAAAAGCTAATAACGATATTGAATTTGCAAAATTCAATACTGAGGATACTTTCAAAGCTATTGTAAAATAAGAGAAAATTTATGTTTTACTAAAAGGGTTTTGCTTAGATAGCAAAACCCTTTTTTGTTGAAAAAAAATTGTAACTTTGTATCGAAATACACTTAACAAACTAAATGAATTCAATAACGCTATCCGAACTAACAAATCAAATTCAGGCAACAATTCGTCTGAATTTTGCTACGTCAGTCTGGATACGCGCCGAAGTTAGCGAGCTCCGCGAAAATCAAAACGGTCATTGTTATTTGGAGTTTATTGAAAAAGACTCAAATTCCGATGCAATCATTGCTAAAACAAAAGCAATTATTTGGTCGTCGACATACAGAATGATAAAACCATACTTCGAAAATAGTACAGGTCAGTCATTACGTCCAGGTTTAACACTTTTGGTGGCAGTACGAGTTGAATTTAATGGTGTTTATGGCTTTAGCTTAGTTGTAAATGATATTGATCCAGCATTCACCATTGGCGAGCTTGCAGCCCAACGTATAAAAATAATTCGTCAATTAGAAGAAGATGGAATTGCCAACATGAATAAGGAGTTGGAAATGCCTAAAATTACACAGCGTATAGCAATTATATCGTCGGTTACGGCAGCAGGATATGGCGATTTTAAAGACCAACTTTTCAACAGTTCAAACAAATTTACTTTTTACACAAAATTATTCAACGCTGTAATGCAAGGTGATCAAGCCGAGAAATCCATTATTTCGGCTTTAGATAAAATTAATAACCATGTAGAAAAATTTGATGTGGTTGTAATTATTCGTGGAGGAGGTGCTACAACAGATTTAGCTTGTTTCGACTCCTACTTATTGGCTTTAAATTGTGCTCAGTATCCACTTCCTATTATTGCCGGAATTGGTCACCAGCGCGACAATACAATTGTTGATATGGTTGCTCACCTATCGCTCAAAACACCGACTGCTGTAGCCGAGTTTTTGATACAACGTATGCAAGAATGCGAAAATGATGTTTTAGATGTATTTTACGATATAATTAGTATTGTAAAAAATAAAACAAATACAGAAAATCAATTTTTGACAACAATTCGTTGGAGAATGAAACAAAGCTTACTCAGTAAAGTTTCAACAAAATTAATATTAATAGAGAAGCAAAAAAACCGTCTCCAATCATCTTTTCGCAACTTAATTAATTACAACACCAATAAACTGGCTCTAATAAATAAAACAATCGAAACACATTCACCAGCCTTTTTATTAAAGCATGGTTACTCCATAACTACAATAAATGGTAAACGTATAACATCGAAAATAGGCATCAAAAAAGGCGATAAAGTACGAACGTATTTGTCGGATGGTAATTTTGAAAGTACAGCAAATTAGAAGTAAGAGCAATGATTTATGAATAAAGATTTAAAATAAAAATATGTCGAAAATTACACTCGAAAACATGTCATTTCATTCCTATCATGGGTGTTTGGAGCATGAAAAAACACTTGGCAATACATTTATCGTAACATTGCAAATGGAGATTGACACTACCAAGGCAGCGCTAACCGACGACCTAGCTGATACGCTTAATTATCAGTCAGTTTACGATATAATTAAAGATGAAATGGAAATACCTTCGAAATTGATTGAACATGTTGCACAACGAATAGCAGATAAAATTCATTCAAAATTCTATCAAATTAGCAACCTAAAAATCAAATTATCAAAATTAAATCCACCTTTAGGAGGGAAAGTTGAAGCGGTGAGTATCGAAATTGAAAAAAATAACCTACATGAAGAGCCTAATTCAAAATAAATAACTATATTTGTTGTTCAAATTCACTACAAAAATATTTAAATCATCTATATATGAAATTCGTTGTATCAAGCACTGAGCTATTAAGCCATTTACAAGCCATAAGTCGTGTAATTAACAGTAAAAATTCTTTACCAATTCTGGACAATTTCCTACTTCAAATCGAAGGTAACACACTGACTATGACCGCTTCGGACATAGAAACCACGCTTATAACATCCATGACAGTTGATAATACTGAAGGTGATGGTAAAGTAGCAGTTGTGTCGCGATTATTACTCGATACTTTACGCGAATTTGCTGATCAACCACTTACATTTAGTATAAACGACAGCAATTTAGCCATGGTTATTACTTCGGCCAACGGTTCGTATAATTTTATTGGTCAGAATGGCGATGAATATCCACGTATGCCACAGCTACTTGATGAATCACGCGTATTGACTTTACCTGTATCGAGTTTAGCAGCTGGAATTTCCAAAACACTATTTTGTACTGCCGATGATGAGCTACGCCCAGTAATGAATGGTGTATATTTCGACATTGAAAAAGAAAGCATCACTTTTGTAGCTACCGATGCGCATAAACTTGTACGTTTAAAAACACCTCTTACCAGCATTACATTGGGCGAGGACGAAGAAAAAGTGAGCTTTATTTTGCCAAAAAAGCCAGCTACCATGTTGAAAAACATTTTACCTAAAGAAAGTGGTGAAGTAGAGGTTAAATTTGACTCAAAAAACGCCTATTTCAAACTTGCAAATTATACCATGATTTGCCGTCAAGTTGAAGGTCGTTTTCCAAATTATAATGGCGTAATACCAAAACAAAACTTATATAAAATTATTATTGATCGGGTTAGTTTATTAAATGCATTAAAACGTGTATCTGTATTCTCGAATCAGGCAAGCAACTTGATTAAACTTGATTTTCACGATAATATTATTCATATTTCGGCTCAGGATATTGATTTCTCCATTTCTGCCGAAGAAACAATCAACTGTCAGTTCGAAGGAGAACCAATAAAAATTGGCTTTAAATCAGCCTTTTTGATTGAGATTCTTAACAATATCGATTCGTCGGACGTTGTACTCGAAATTACTGATCCTTCACGTGCTGGTTTAATGTTACCTTTCGAAAATCAAGCCAACGAAGAATTGCTAATGTTATTGATGCCTATGCTGTTGAACGATTAAACAGATCATAGAGCAAAAATAAAGAACAAAGATAACTTAATAACGAAAAGGTCGAATGTCGTTGATATTTGACCTTTTTTATCCTTATAAATTATGAAGCTACAATTAAAAAATCCCATAATATTTTTTGACCTCGAAACCACAGGCACAAATACGGTAACCGATCGTATTGTTGAAATTGCATATCACAAGGTTTCGCCTAACGGACGTGAAGAAACAAAAACTATACGTATTAACCCCGAAATGCCAATACCAAAAAGTGCATCAGACATACATGGTATTACTAATGCTGATGTAGCTGACTGCCCTACATTTAAAGCAGTGGCAAAAGAAATTGTACGCGATATTGAAGGTTGTGACCTTGCCGGATATAACTCAAACCGTTTCGACATACCGTTGTTAGCCGAAGAATTATTACGTGCCGATGTAGATATTGACCTTATGAAACGCAAGTTTGTTGATGTTCAAGTAATATTCCACAAAATGGAGGCACGAACGCTAGGAGCTGCTTATAAATTTTATTGTGATAAAGATTTAATTGGAGCACATGGTGCCGAAGTTGACACCTTGGCTACTTATGA
>JBMOHZ010000021.1:0-15022 GCA_049317585.1 Paludibacter sp. | reverse complement strand
CCAGAAAGTGTCCGCTAACACTTCCGGCTTTTTCTGCATACAAGGCATAAGGCACGCTTAATAATTGGTTCGTATTTGTAACAGTATAAGAGGTGCCACCTGTTGGGTCAGTTTCGGTTTTAATAAAATAGAGACCATTTGCCCAATTAACAGTATTAAAACCTGCTCCATTTCCAATTTCAACACTTACTAATCCATTTCCGTTAGTGGTGGGAGTTTGTGTTTCGGTATAAACTACTGTTCCACTTACAGAACCCTGTAGAATACTAATTCTCATACCCACTGATTGATTTACGACTAATGCAGAACCATTACGTATGACTGCCTGATAACTCATTTTTTGGGGGGGTTGTGCCCATACGGTTGCTGTTACTACAACTGCTACTAAAATTGCTTTGATTTTTTTCATGATAGTTTAATTTTTAATGATTTTAAATATTTTGACTTGTTTATTGCTATTGGTTACTTTCAAAAAATAACTTGTACCTTCGTTTTACTGATCGTACAATCCAACTGCTGTTCCTTTGATAGAACCATGAGTTAATACTGCCATAGCATTAACTGACAACAAAGTAATGCTTAGCATTACAGTGATTTTTTGAGAATTTGTTTTTTCATAAAATAAATTTTTAATGTGAATCTTGAGAAAATAAGCATATAAAGGATAAATACAGCTCATTTACGAGCCATAAAACGAATAGATTTAATGGTAGTGCAAAATTAATCTCGCACTACCATTTGGAAACCTTAAAAAACTATTTAACTGCTATTTTTGCTGATTTGCCATCAATTATCAGAATATATAATCCGGCATTTAAAGGTATAGAAGTGAATTTGCCAACAACATTTGCAAACTGAATGATACGACCGGCTACATCAAACAATTCTACTTTACTTTGAACGCCATCAATGTGAATGATGTGATTAGATGTTTTAATAGTGTATTTGCTTAAATCAACATTTTTCAAAGAATTTGGCAATACTGAAATAAGATTTGAAGATATTAAAACATCGCTTGAGCCGCTATTGCTTGCAGTAAGTTTAACTGTGAAAGTACCACCGGTTGTATACGTATGTTTTGGATCCTGTTCAATACTAGTTCCACCATCGCCAAAATCCCAACTCCACGAAGTTGCATTGGTTGAAAGATCGAAGAATTGAACTGTAAGCGGAGCTGTTCCCGAAACTGTTTCGGCGTAGAAATCGGCTTTTACAGGCAATGTTTCTTTTAATGTTAACTCATCAAGTAAAATTTCCTTAGCAGCAGAATTATTTGATCCCATTTTAAGTACAAAATAGTATTTACCATCAACAGTAGGTTTAAACGGCGTAACGGTTATTTTTTTACTAATTTGCACATCTGCAAGTGATTGAAGTCCATTCCATGTATCCATACCAAAGATTTTTGTACCCTGGGTTGGGGTGTAATCTGCTCCATCTGTAGGAATTACAGTGCCTACAAAACCTTCACACCAGAAGTCTGCAACACCCTTTACATCTTTGAATAATCCATCGAACAAATAAGTGTATCCAGCTTTCAGGGTTAATTCCTGATAAATTGCAGTGTTGAATCCTGTTCCGGTAGTTTGAATGCGCAGGTTGCCACCCTTACCTCCAGTTGGTGTAATGGCGGTGTAATTCCAGCTGAATGTAGATACATCGGCAGGATTACATTTATTTGTCGACCAGAAATTACCATTTTCCATATTTCCGCCATAAAGCATTTCGCCTACGGGTAAAGTTGGTTTAGCATTTACTTTTACAAAATCGGTTTTTGTAAGAATAGAATCACCTTTTTCGTTGGTAGCAGTAAGTTTAACTGTATATGTTCCAACAACTGTATAACTGTGTTCAGGATTTTCTTGTGTGTTGATAGCTGAACCATCGCCAAAATCCCATTTGTATGAGTTTGCAAATTTTGTAGTGTTCACAAAAACAGTTTTCAATGTAGGGAATCCAACAGCATTTGTAGCAGTAAAGCTAACAGCAGGTTTGGTTCTTAATGGAGTAAGTGATAATTCGTCGATGGCAATTTTATAGCCAGGACCATCCCAAGTACCCATTTTCAATACAAAATAATAGTTGCCAGTTGTTTCGGGAATATATGTAGAATAAGTACCTGCATGAATTTTGAACGTGCCGTTTAATCCGGCATAAGGACCACCTGCACCCCAGGCATCGAATTTAGCTATCATTTTACCTTCGGTGGCACCATAGTCGGCACCATTGCCAGCAGGCTGCGCTCCAATATATACTTCTGTCCAGAAGTTTTTCAGATTTGCACTTAAATCGCGGAATGCTCCATCAAATACATAAACAGAGTCTTTACTTAAATGTACTTTCTGATAAATAGCATATTGTACGCCTGCACCTGCCGCAGGTCCTTCAACTAATAAATAGCCTCCTTGTCCTGCATTTGGTTTATTTTCTGTAGCATTCCATGTTGCCACAGGATTATTACCAGCACCTGAATTTAGGAAATCTTCTGACCAGCTGCCTTTGGCTTCCATATTGCCGTTTTTAAGTAAACCGCCGCCGGTCAATATGGCTAGTGGGGTAACATTAATAAAATCAGTTTCAATTTTTTCATTATTGCCAATTTCATTTGTTACTTTTAGTTTTACAGTGTATTTTCCAACTGCAGCAAATACATGTGTTGGATTTTTTTCAGTACTTGTACTGCCATCGCCAAAATCCCATGCCCAGGAATTAGCCATTTTGGAATCGTCGCTGAATTTTACAGTGAGTGGTGCAAAGCCGGAACGGACATCTGCTTTCATTCCTGCAATTGGTGCTAATCTATCACTGGTCAGTTTTAGTTCGTCCACTACAATATCGCAAGTAGGAACTTCGGCATCCCAAGTTGTAGCACCCATTTTCATTACAAAATAATAAACACCCGTAGTTGGAGGTGTAAAATACTTATTAGAAGTTACATTTAATTTAAAAGTCCCATCGGATACAGCAGCAGGATTATCCCATGCGCCATAATTGGCTATTTTAGTTCCTAGTGCATCGCCATAATCCTGACCTTCTACTGGTATCTTGCCAATAAAAACTTCACACCATGAGCGTTCCAATTTGATGTTTTTGAACGCAGCATCGAAATTGTAGATAGAATCGGCCGACAAAGTAACAGCTTGATAAATACAAAACTGAGAATTACCTCCGGTGGTAATAGCCACTATGTGCAATCCGCCGGAAATTCCTGCTGCAGGCGTTGCAGCGATATATCCCCAGGTCACTGTAGGGAGTTTATCCACAGCTGTATTCAGATAACTTACTTGCCAAGCACCCTGACTTTCCATATTGCTGTTAAGTAATTTATTGCCACCAGCAGCTACTACTGAGAAAACACTCAAGCAGCCTACGAATAAAATAAGAAGTTGTTTTTTCATACGAGTAATTTTATATTGTTTAAATTTAAAGAGTTTTTATTCACCATTCGGGAAAATAGAAATAGTAGCAGGAACAGAATAATTATCGAATTTATCAACTGTAAATACTGATACCTGATATCCTTTTATTTCTAAGTTTGTGAGTTTGTATGTTTCTACTAATCCACTTATTACAATTGTTGAATCCTGTAGTTTGATTATATTCTTCACTGCAATTTTTCCTTGTGGATTTTTCCACGATAATGTAGCCTCTTTTAATCCGGAAACTACACTGAGATCAGTAACCCTTGGAGAGTATACTTTTACATTTGTAAGATAATCCTTGTAATTAGCATCCAATTCCTCACAGTTTGTAAAGAATAAGCTTATAATAAAAAAGCCTAGAATTTTAATTGTTTTCATATTTTCAAGTAATTATTGTTGATTATCTAATCCATAAAGAGTTATCTCAGAGCCGTATACATTTGTTTCGCTTCCGAAATTTGAAAGCAAACTAACTTTCAGATAACGAAATGGTTGCGAAACATTATCGAGGTTAAATTCATGTCCATCGATAGCTTCTTTAAATTTTGCTGGAGGTATAACACCCGAAGCATCGCGCGGATCTCCAATATCGAAAGTGCCCAGCGAAGTCCATGTAATTTTATCGTTACTTACCAATACTGAGAACGAGCGCATGTTTTCTTCCTGGTAGTAGTAATAATTTGTACTTACACCATTTTGACCGGCATTTTCGTACCAGAATGCACGTTGCCATACCACAAAACGGTTAATTACAACTGTTTTATTTAAATCCACTACAATATCTAAAGGCCATCTGAGCATGCCACCATTGTCATCCCGGTTAATAATAAAATAGCTATTATCAGCTCCTGACTCTTTGGTATCTACCACATCGTCCCAGAAACTGGCAAGTGTACCTTCCCATTTGTCGCCGTCAACCGACAGATTTTGAAGCACTTTCCAGGTTGATTTGTCGATTTTTTGTTCTAAAAGAGGTTTATATTTCCCTACTTCAACTTTATCAGTTTTGTTTCCGTTAAAATCTTCGACAGTTATCGAAAAACTATACTCTTCGGGGTCTAATCCCCTTATCATTAATACAGGTGAACTTAGACTTGACGAAAGAATGCGTTCGTAGGTTTTTCCACCTTTGCTGAAATTTACATACACAAATACTGTTTTCTTATCCGGATTTTCCCAACTTACGCGAACTCCTCCCAATTGTTCTTTCAATTCAATACTTTCCTGAACTGTATAAATAAATGATTTGAGTGGAGTAACATCAATTTCGGCAGCTTCCGAGGCATTGTTGCTGCGGTCAATAGCATAAAGTTTAATTTTTTTCACGGTAGCCTCTTTAAAACCATCAATTTCTATTGAATCGCCGTAGTGACTTGTTACTTTAAACACTTCTTTGCCCAGCGAGTTGGTGTAAACCGCTTTAATGTATAGCAAGTCGTCGTCGTCGGGAGCAGTAAAAGTGAGTATTGCACCTCCATTAGTAGGTTTGTAACTGATATTTGTTACTTTGCCTGGTGCCGTTGTGTCCAAAACTTCTTCTTTGCAGCTTACAAAAGCAACTGCAACCAAAAGAAGTATGTATAAATATTTGTTTTTCATTTGTATATGAATTGATATTTTAAAAAAAGGTTTTTTGTCTTTTATCTTTGTTCTTTTATCTGTTTTACCACCCTGGGCTTTGTGCTAAATTCGAATTTACAATCATTTCGCTGTATTTAATGGGATGCAGATAATCGCGTGGAGTAATAAACGATCGTTGTCCTACAGTTTTAACAGTATAGAAGGTGTTTGTTGTTGAGCCATCAACGCTCCAGCCTGTTACAGGCATGTTGAAGTATTTATCAGCTTCTTTCCAGCGACGCACATCAAAATTGCGATGTCCTTCGAAAGCCAATTCAATACGGCGTTCCTGTTTAATAATTTCACGCAATCCTTCGGTAGTTTTGTGTTTATTCGGAGTTTTGGCTATAGTTGCATTTTCCCAGGCTGACTCTACAGTAGGCACTCCTGAACGAACACGAACTTTATTCAAAGCATCATATACTTTTTGGTCGGGTCCGTAATACTCGTTGTATGCTTCAGCATAATTCAGATACAATTCTGCCAGACGGATAATAGGCCAGGGGTAGGTTACTAACTTATTATAAGCACTACCTTCAGAATTTGGGTGACACACTTTTTTCAATACATAACCTGTAATTACATAGTCATTTGTATTTCCACGTCGTCCGTGCGCTTCTCCTTTTTTCATTAATAAATTCCATTTCTGCCCCCAAGTACGGTAAATACCTTTGTCGAAACCTATCGAAGCATAAAAGCGAGGTTCACGTCCTAAATGCAGGTTTGGAATCATAATGGTTGATCCGGTTTGAGCATGGTATTTATCGGCATCGGTAACGCGAGCTAAACTATAGCGAGTGGCATATTTGAAAGTTAAATCTTCATCAATTGGCAAACCATTTTTGGTATAATATGCTTCAGCAGCTTGAATTGTAGGCGATGTCCATTGCCATGCACCTTCATTTGCTGATGCATCGGGATTTATCATCATGGATGCTGCTTGTAATGTCCACCACTGTCCATTGGTAACCGGATTTGAGTTGCCCCAAATTAATTCTGAGTTCCAACGTTCGGTAAACATGTAGCGGTAATTATAAAGTGCTTTCACTTCGGGTTGTTTTATGTCGAGCGTATCAAAAACTGGTACAACACCATTGAACTCATACAGTTTAACATTATTAGCTGCAGCCAATTGCAAAGCCATTTCTGTAGCATCAAGGGCTTTTTTCCATTTTTCTTTATCAAAGGTGGTGTTAAATAATTTCATACCATCTTTATCTTTGAAAGTATCATAAAAAGTTGCATTCCCATTAAACAAAGGGCTTGCAGCATAAAGCAATACGCGCGATTTAATGGAATAAGCAATCAATCTGTCGATTCTGCCAAAATCGTTCGACGAAGTAATTCGTACAGGCAGATTTTCAATTGATTTATCGATAGTAGTAACAATATAATCAATTACTTCATCTACAGGTTTTCTTTTAATGCGAACTTCTTCAACACCGGCAGTAATTGGTAAATTTACATCGATAACTGGAATTGGTCCATACTGACGAAAAAGAAGAAAATGATAATACGCCTTCAGAAATACTGCTTCCGACTTCCATTGATTTTTCTCTTCAGTTTTCATATCCTTTACCAAGTCTATGTTTTCGATAAAGATATTACAGGCACGAATGGCTTTCCACAACGATTCCTGCATGCGACCATAAGGATAGGTGTCGTCCCACAAGCCCATAATTGGTCTGTCGGCCGATTGTTTTCCGCGCATAAGTTCTACTCCGGGAGTTTCCTTGGCAATAGGTGTTGTTAGTTCATCCGATGCAAAGGCGCTGGTAGAATAAACACCATCTTCCTGTGGTAAATAATGATAACAAGTAGCCAAAGCACGGTATGCCGCTTCTTTTCGTTCAAACATCAGTTCTATTTCCTGCGATTTGTCAGGAACGATATCCAGGTATTTGTCGCAACTATTCAAACCTAAAGTTGAAATAATTGCAAGAAGTATATATGTTTTTTTCATTTTGAAAATTTTCATTTTTTGAATTAGAAATTAAAGTTTAACCCTATGTTTATAATGCGTTGTGGTGGATATCCTAGACCTCTACCACCCATTTCAGGATCCCAAAGTTTAAATTTACTGAATACTAGCAAGTTTGTTCCCGAAGCATAAAAACGAGCCTTTTCAATATTTAATTTTTTAAGAAATTTTTCTGGTAAAGAATACCCTAATTCCACACTTTTTAAACGAATGAAACTGCCATCGCGCAACCACCATGTTGACGTTTTTTCGTTATTGGATACGGCATTTACCGACATACGTGGCCAAAAGGCATTCGGATCCGGATTTTCATCGGACCAATGATTATCAGCAATTATTTTTAGAGCATTGCGTTCATTTACAAAAGGCGAAATGGCCGTAGGGTCAATAAAAAAGGATGATCGAGCAGAGCCCTGAAAGAAAAACGAAAAATCAACTTTTTTGTATCCTATCGAAGATCCAAAGCCATAAACAATTTCTGGAACTGTTGGGAAGCCAATAGGTACCATGTCCGAATCATCAATTTTTCCATCCTCATTGATGTCCACATACTTAATATCGCCGGCCAAATAACTTCCCATTTGGTTGTATTGAACCGGTGAATTTTGCACATCAAGCGCATCGACAAACAAACGCTCGGCTACTAATCCACGTGGCTGATTCATTGGCTGACCAATATTACTCATGTATGGATAAGGATATTTTGGTTCACCGTTTTCAATAATTTTATTGGTTGCGTACGTAAAGTTTACACGTGAAGTAATCCATAAGTTTTTGTTCACACTTACTTTATAATCCAACGAACCATCAATGCCCTGTGAATTGGCTTTTCCTATGTTGCTGGCAATAGGTGCTGTAAGTCCCATAGAAGCAGGGATATAGTCGCGTTGCATATAGATATTTGTACGATTTTCGGTGAAAAAATCTAACTGAATATTCACATCGTCAAACAACCCAAGTTCCATTCCAATGTTCGTTTTTTCGGCTACTTCCCAAGTTACATCAGGGTTTGCGTAGTTGTTGATATTATACCCATTGTATCCATTCTTAAAATCTTCGCCCCACACATGGCCTTTGCCACCATCATTTAAATTTACGGAGGATAAGTAGTAGAATCGATTACTCGAAATGGCATCGTTACCAACTAAGCCATAAGTGGCCTTGAATTTAAGGTTCGAAATTGTTTTTTTGAGTGTTTCGGAAATAAATTTTTCGTTTGTTACTACCCAACCTAAGCCTGCAGAGGGGAAAAACCCATAGCGATTTTGTTTTGAAAACTTTTCGGAACCATTATATCCAAAGTTTAATTCGGCAAAATACCTTTCGTCGTACGCATAAGTTACACGCCCCGATAATCCTAAATTACGGAAAGGCAGAGAAGCGTATACATCGTTGCTTGCATCGGTTAAAAATTCACGAGCATATCCAACTACTAAACCTCCTACATCGTGTTTTGCTCCAAAAACACGGTTGTATTGGGCTACACCTTCAAAATAAAAACTGTTATTGGCTGATTTATAACTATTTCCTGTAGTTAAGTATTCAGTACCTTCACTAATCTGCTCAATGCTGTGAATTACTCCGGTTTCGCCATCAACTTCTTTTAATCCATAATAAAATGGCGTAAAACCCCTGGACACTTCACTCAAACTGTATGAATTAAGTGAAGCCATACCGCGCAATTTCAATCCCTTTGTTATCATACTTAAATCCTGTTCAATTTGAAAT
Organism: Paludibacter sp.; assembly: GCA_049317585.1. Classification (GTDB taxonomy): domain Bacteria; phylum Bacteroidota; class Bacteroidia; order Bacteroidales; family Paludibacteraceae; genus Paludibacter. The sequence goes on along the minus strand of JBMOHZ010000021.1, from coordinate 6,271 downwards.
TGTGCTGTAGTTGTAGAAGAAAAACGGTCTTTGTATCCACGTACCATTTCAGCATAAGGATTAGGATATCCTCCATTGCCTTTGTTACCAAACAAAACATGGTTTACAAACTCAGTGCTCTCATCTTTATCGTAGTATTTCGGAAAATTTACAGGATTTGCCTGCATTACCATATTAAAGATATTGCCTGCATCATTTTGAGGTCCATTATACCTGTCGATAAGCGAGTAAAACTTCACCATCGCTTTGGTAGATTTGGTTAGGTTAACATCGATATTTGCTCTGAGGTTATAGCGTTTAATATCAATATTGTTATTGAAATTATTCATCTTGTCTACATTCAATAAACCTTTTTCATCGGTATACGAAACGGATAAATAATACTGTGCAACCTCACCACCACCGCTGACACTCATATTTGCCTTTTGATTTTGTACAGTTGATCTGAACAGCTCGTTGTACCAGTCAACATTAGGGTAAATTTGTGAATTCAGTCCGGCTCTTGTGCCTTCAATTTTATCTTTAGAATAATAGAGTAATGCTTCAGGATCGCGGGTGCGTAATGATTTGTTATATAACTCCATATAGTCAACACCGTCTAAAAACTGATTCGTCATTGTAGGCGAAGTAAGGGAGTTTTCAATACGAACTGATATGTTAGCTTTGCCTTTTTTACCACTTTTGGTGGTTACTAAAATTACTCCATTGGCACCACGTGCCCCATACAGAGCAGTGGCTGTAGCATCTTTCATAATCGAAAAGCTGGCAATATTATCGGGTTCCATACGTGCCAAATCTGTTGTAGTAACCTCCAGTCCATCAATTAAAATAAGCGGACTATTGGCATAACCAAACGAGGTTACACCACGAATAAAGAACTCTGCATTATCCTGCCCTGGCTCTCCTGAACGCTGATAGGAAATAATTCCTGCAATTTTTCCGGCTAATGCATTGGTCAGGTTGGTTGGTGCAATTTTTAGTTCGGTAGGATTTACAGTATTGATAGATCCGATAACACTGTTTTTCTTTTGTGTTTGAAATGCCACTACCTGAACCTCTTCAAGCGCTGCTGCTGATTCGTTCAAAATAACGTTTAACTCAGTTTGATTCCCAACTCTGACTGTTTGATTGTTGAAACCTACGTACGAAAACCGTAATGAGTCTCTTTCGCTTAAATTTGAAATTGCATATTTTCCATCTATTGAGGTGATGGTTCCATTTGTTGATCCTATTTTGAATACAGATACTCCTGGCAGTGGATTTCCTTCTTTGTCGACAACCTGCCCTTTAACTAAACTTGACTGTGCAAATGTGTGTTGAACCAGCAGGAGTACGGTTAATAATAAAACTAATTTTGTAAGTGTTTTTTTCATTCTATTTAATGGTAAATTATTTATAAATGTAAGTGTGTGATTGTAAAGCCTGAAATTCTGAACTTCTTGTTAATTTATTTGAAGCTTTTTTGTAATCACTTCATTCGAATCGTTTATTCTTACAAAGTATATTCCGGACTCAATTCCGCGAATATCAATTTTTGTTGTACTTAACTGTGTCGAATATTCTTTTATAAATCTGCCCTGCATGTCAAGTAAAGCAATTTGTCGCAATTTATCATTGTTAAATTGCAAAAAAAAACTCATATTTGCAGGATTGGGATATATTTTAATGTTGCTGGCTTTTGTAGTTTCAATAGATGTAAGTTGCGAAAACTGTATCCAGTTTAAGTTATAACCATCAGTGCGCGATAACAGCCGAATAATATTTTTACCCGCTGTTAACGAAACAGTTGTACTTTGGGTTTGCCAGTTTTGCCAACCACCAGTTTGGGTAAAAGATACTGTTCTGATAGGAATCATACTCCCATTTTGATCTTTTAAAACTGCAATCTGAGCAGAACTTGAATTTACAGAAATGCGAAAATCCATGTTGTAAGTTCCGCTATTTTCCACCCACACACAATAATCGAGGTATTTATCTACAGCAGCATACGATGTGTTTGTGCCTCCGCCGGCATCGGTACAAGTTTCGAAATTAAATCCATTGTTGATTGTAAAATCTTCTGCTTCAATTTTTCCGGGAATTGTTTTGTGAGAAAGTGTCAGATTTGTAATATCGGCATTCTGAAATGTGTTGAGCAATTGAGTGCCACTGAAACAATCCGACGTTACGTAACTAATTTTCAACACTTTGGTTGATAAAATTGGGGTTGCTATTTTAATGTCAATTTTTGATCTATCTGTCACATTCACAGCTGTAGAAATAATTGAAGCTGCCATCCCATCAACCGTTATTGAAAAAGGATTTCCGTTGAGTGTATCAATTGGTTTATTAACGCTAACTACTATATTGTCAGACCATTTGTCAGTTTCGGCACTAAGCATTTCAAATACAGTATTGTCAATTGTTTTTGGATTTCTGAATTGAAAATAATTTATATTCGCACCTCCCTGTTCAAAAACTAGTTTTACTTTCACCATTCCGGCAGGAACAATAACGTTTGTAATGGCTCCGGTGCGCCATGTTGACCAACTGCCCGATGGCGCTAAAGCGAATGTCTTTGAAGCGCGTTTTCCATTTATTTCAACATATACTTTTGCTGTTTTTGATAGGCTGGCATAACGTAACAATATATTATAGGTCATTGCTTCATCCGATTGAATGGTATATTGCGTCCAATCTCCATTTTCGACCCAACCTACACAGTACCCGTTGGTGGTGGCATCGTTACAAACGTCAATATCTACTCCATCGTTTCTATAATTGTAGGCATTGTTCCAAGCGGTATAATTATTCGTATTTAAATGATAATTAGCATCTAAACTATCGTTGTAGGCATAACCGGCACGACCGAAGTCATAGTCAACAGTAAAGATAGTGCTGGCAGTAGTGTTTGATTTATAGGGTTTTGTTTCTGTAGTTTGTGGCTGACGAATCATGGCATCAATCACATCATGTTGCATAACGCAATTCTCCAATTTATGATTATTGGCAAAAGTCATAACTGCCTGAAATGCTTTATCTACAGTTGGCTTAGCGGCGTTTCCTTTCCAATAGTTTATTAAATCCGTATAATCGCTGTTGGTCGTAGCTTTAAGGATATTGTTTATACCTGTTTTTTTAACAGGCCAAAACGACCATCCTATATTATTTTCTCCATCAGTTCAATGCAATCGGTAAACCAGCGGTTTGAATTCTCCCCCGATTCACCTAACCAAATCGGACAATTAGTATTGTTACGAAGGTCAAGCACCCATTGTATAGAACCCGTATTGTTTACAGTCCAATATTTGTGAAAACTGTAAGCCATATTATTATCCCAAGCAGGTGTAAGACCTGAAAAATCATTGGCAAAACCGTTACCTTCAATCACAATCATGTGATTTGGGTCAACTTCGCGAATAGCAGTTGTTACACGGCCATACAATGAACGGAGTTGCGAATTATTCCCTTCAGGAAAAGTCCAGTTTGTTTCGTTGAGTAAATCGTAACCGGCAATCCATTTATTTGTAGCATAGCGTTCAGCAATTTTTCGCCACAGCGCCACAAATTTAGCCTTATTGAGTTCATTTTCCCAAAGTGAAGGTTTTGAGGCATCGTAATCTGATATTCCTGCATCTTTACCTTGTCCACCCGGAGCTCCATGCATATCCAGCATTACATACATTTTGTTGGCTGCACACCACGCAATCAAACTATCCAATCGAGCAAAACCACTTTCTAGCCATGTCTGTTGCCCCTGTACAGGTTCTTCTTCAATAGGTAATGTAAAGATTTTATAATGCAAAGCTGGTCGCACACAGTTAAATCCCCAACGAGCCATTGAGTCTACATCTATGCGTCTGAAATGATTATCGAGCCAAGCAGTATAAAATTGGTTGGTTTTTTCGAGACCTATTGTTTCGGTAAGTTTCTTCCTGAATTCCCATTGCGTTCCTGCTACACCCGAAGTTTGCATCATGTAACCTTCCTGAAGCATCCAGTTACCTGTACCAATACTTTTTAAAATAAGGTTTGATCCTGTAGGGCTTAGAATTTGCTTGCCCGAAGTACGAACAAATCCGGTTTGAGCAAAAAGGATAATTGATAAGTTAACAAATAAGAGAGTTAGTAATGATTTCTTCATATAGTATTTGTGCCGAACATTGTGTGATAATTGCTCAACAAAAGTATATGATAATAGCAATAAAAATTCTGTTGTAATTTATAAAGTATGTGATGTGTTAAATATATTATCTACAACACATTGATAATAAACATTATAATACAACTTTGTGATTTATAAAAAGTAGTTCAATAAAGCAGAAAATATAGTTGAATATTGTCTTTTTTATATGACAAACAACTATATTTCCAGTTTGAGTAACTACCATAAAAGTGATTTTTCTTGTAAATTTAGAACCTGGCTTTTATTTTCAGAGTTTCAATTGGTTTTATTAACGAATCTGTGATATTTTGAAATCAAATTCTTCTTTTTGAAGAAATGTTCTGTTTTTGGTTTTTGTACGGTAATTATAAACGGTAGTTAGTGAATAACGTAGGAATTGTGAGACTTTACTTCCGTCTACTATCCCTAGCCTCATTAGGGCTATTATCCGCAATTCAGGATTTAGTAATTCATCTTTTTTAAGAGTGAATTTATCGTTATCATTTAATAACTCATTTACTTTTTCAATGAAATCAGGAAATAATTGAAGAAAAGCATTGTCAAAGTTTGCATACAACTCTTCAAACTCCTCATCCATAATATCTTGAGATTGCGTTATTAATTTGGCTTCATTAATATTTCCTTCTTTAATTTTAGTATGGACCTTTTTTCGATAATCATCAATTTTGTTTATATATATAGAACAAAGCTCTATAAACCGACCAATATATACTTCTTTAATTTTGTTTGATTCAGTTAATGCATTATTTGTTGAGTATACAGCTTGATTAACCTGATTCAATTCTTCGTTTAATTTATTTAGTTCTTCGTTTAAATGATTGAGATTATTATTCGCATTTTGAAGTGTTTTTTTTGCTATCGAAAGCCGTTTAATTTGTCTATAAATAGTTAAGAGTGCAATTATTAGTAAAACTAGCAAAGAACTTGTCAGTAGTAGATATTTCTGAAGTTTTGATTTCTGATTTTCAATTTTTGCCTGATAGGTTTTGTCGATCAACGATAACAGTGGGGAACTTTGCAAACTTCTTAATTTGGCATTATAAAACATGGTTGCATTCCACGAAAAACGAATGTATTTATATGCCCTGTCAATATCACCTTCCTCGTATAAAATTTGGGCAAGCGTCATTATAGAAGCTTGATCCTTGATAGCAGACTGGATATCTGATATGGCAGAAAGTGCGAGAAAAAATTTCTGCTTATCTGTATTACCTTGCCATTGATAAATTAAAGAGCGACGAAATGCAACAGAAGCATGTTCGGGAGTGCCTGATGACGATTTAGAAAGAAAAATATCGTTAATTTTAATAGCGTCCTCGAAATTATGTGCATTACGCGCACTATCTTCTTTTAATTGTAAGAATAATTCTTTATCAGGAGTTAAATGCTTTTTCAGCAATAACAAATTAGCATCAAAAACTTTCCAATAAACCTGTGACTTTTTTCTATCTTGAGTATAAAAAGCCAATTCACCAAAGACCCGAAGATATGTATTGTAATAATCAACAAGTAAAAATTCAGGTAAATTTTTAATGTTTATACTTTCGAGCAAATCTACTGCTTCGTTATATAAACCTACTGACCCTAATAAATAAGCAAGTTTTAATTTGCTTTCATATTCCTTTATTCGGTCGTTAAGTCGTGTTGCAATTTCAATATTTTTATTTTGATAATGAATTGCAGAGTCACAAATATAAGGTTTAAACTCTTCGTATAACTTTGAGTTAATTTCGTATTCTGATATCGAAAAGGGTTCAACGCTTAGTAGTTTTTCTCTATAATTATTAATTCGAACTTCTCTACCCTGAGTATAGATGTTGGAGTTTTCAATTATTGTATCCAATTTTAACAAAAGTGTCGAAATATTTTCCTGAGAAAACATTCCGTTCGATAAAATTAGAAAAAGTACAATTAAAACGTATTGATTTTTGATAAGTTTTAAAAAGAAGTTTGATATCACTTGAAGTTTTAGTTTTCCGAATTATTACTTAAAGATACATTTGCGATGACACTACTTATAAAAAATTATCTATTAATTGTCTATCATCGTATCGCAAAGTTACATAAAGTATATTGAAAAACAAAACTTTTCTGAATACGTTTAAT
>JBMOHZ010000020.1:0-15620 GCA_049317585.1 Paludibacter sp. | reverse complement strand
TATATCGAACAAAAATAAAATTAGATTCTAAAAAATTAGGAATGGATGGTATTTATAGTATATCATCCATTTTTTTTGCTCGAAAAGACTTTAATTTATAGTATAAATTTTAATAACTATAATATTTGTACCTTTGCAGTAAATTATCAATTTCAAATTTTTAATTGATAAAAATTAAATATGAATATGACTGATAGCACTTTAATCAAAACTCATACCAACAAACAATTAATAACCGAACTGCTTTCGCCCGCAAAAAATCTGGAATGTGGACTCGCTGCCATTAACCATGGAGCCGATGCGGTGTATATCGGAGCGTCGCAATTTGGTGCACGAGCAGCTGCCAGTAATTCGATAGAAGACATTGAAACACTCGTAAAATACGCTCATAAGTATCGTTCTAAAGTGTTTGTGGCGTTAAATACCATTCTTACCGACAATCAATTACAGGATGCTGAAAAACTAATCCATCAAATATACAATGCTGGAGCCGATGCTTTGATAATACAAGATATGGGAGTTTTGAAAATGAATTTACCCCCAATAGCACTGCATGCTAGCACTCAAACTGATAATCGCACTATTGAAAAAGTAAAATTTCTGGAGCAAGCTGGATTTTCGCGCGTGGTATTGGCTCGTGAATTATCATTAAAGCAAATTAACGAGATTTCGAAAAACACACAAGTAGAATTGGAAGCTTTTGTACATGGAGCACTTTGCGTAAGTTATAGCGGACAATGTTATATGAGTCAAGCTATGTGTGGGCGTAGTGCCAATCGTGGTCAGTGTGCTCAATACTGCCGATTACCTTATCAACTATCAGATTCACAAGGCAATATACTTGTAAAAAACAAACATTTACTTTCGTTAAAAGACCTCGATTTATCTGAACATTTACAAGAAATGATAGAAGCAGGTGTAATGTCATTCAAAATTGAAGGTCGCTTAAAAGAAATTGATTATGTGAAGAATATTACTTCCTTTTATCGTAAAAAGTTAGATAGTATTTTAAGCGGTAATGCGCATCTTTCAAAATCATCAGTAGGTACAACCACTTTCTTTTTTGAACCAAATCCAGAAAAAAGTTTCCGTCGAAGCTCAACTGATTATTTCCTAAACGAGCGCCAAAAAGGTATTTATCAACCCGAAACGCCAAAATCTTTAGGCGAATTAATTGGTAAAGTGAATTATATAGGTCGTAACTTTTTTGAAATGCAAAATGGACATTTGTTGAATAATGGCGACGGGCTTTGCTTTATAAACAAACATGGCGATTTAACTGGCTTTAGGGTAAATAGAGTAGATAAAAAACAAATTTTCCCAGCTGAATTGCCCCGAATGGATGTGGGAGTTACACTTTATCGAAATCAGGATCAGATATTTGAAAAAATACTTGCAGGCAAAACATCTGAAAGAAAGATAAAAATTAAGATTTTATTTTCTGAAACCGAAAAAGGTTTTAAACTCCGAATGATTGATGAACAAAACATTACAATTGATTTTGAAATAGATTGTGCAAAACAAACTGCTCAAAAACCTGAAGCAGTTATCGAAAACATAAAAAATCAGCTTTCGAAACTTGGAAATACCATTTACGAAGCGAGTGATATTGATATTCAACTTCATGAACCTTGGTTTTTTCCAGCTTCTCAATTAAGCGAATGGCGCCGATTAGCCATTGAAAAACTGGATGAAAAACGGGAGAAAAGTTATAAACGAGAATCTCCTGCCAAAATTGAAAGAACGATCTTTCCAAGTAAAAGTTTGACCTATTTAGGTAATGTAATCAACAAAAATGCCGAAGCTTTTTATCGTGAAAGAGGTGTTGAAAATATTGACTTTGGATTTGAAGTAAAAGCGCAAGAAGGTGTTCCAGTTATGTTTACAAAACATTGCATAAAATACGAAATGGGTTGGTGTCCACGCGAAGGATTTAAAGACAAAATTGAAGAACCTTTGTATTTGAAAAATAACAACCAACGTTACGAACTACGATTTGATTGCAAAAAATGCGAAATGCAGTTTTTTTTGTCAAAATAATGGAATATTGTAAAAATGTCTTATTTTTGTAACACTTATTACACACATTCGAAATAACAATGTAGTTACTTTGTCGCATAAATTAAAATAATTACAACTCATTATGAAGCAATACAAAATTTTAGTAGTAGACGATGAAGAAGATTTATGCGAAATTCTCCAATTTAATCTTGAATCGGAAGGTTTTAGTGTTGATATTGCTTATTCGGCCGAAGATGCCTTAAAAAAAGATTTATCGGTTTACAATTTACTTATGTTGGATGTAATGATGGGTCAAATATCGGGATTTAAATTGGCACGAATGGTTCGCGAAGACCCAAATTTGGTACAAATCCCTATCATATTCTTAACAGCCAAAGACACTGAGAATGATAAGCTTACAGGCTTTAATATTGGTGCTGATGATTATATTTCGAAACCATTTTCAATTCGCGAAGTGGTAGCTCGAGTAAAAGCATTAATTCGTAGAACTAACATTACCAAAAATCCAGAAGTAGCTTCAGAAGATTTAGTTTACATGGGTTTAACTATGAAAATTACTAAGAAGAAAGTGCTGCTCAATGGTAATGAAATTGCATTTACAAAAAAAGAATTTGAAATTCTAAAATTGTTTTTAGAAAACAGAAACCGAGTTTTCTCTCGCGATGAAATGTTATCACGCGTATGGTCCGACGAAGTAATTGTGCTTGATCGTACCATTGATGTAAATATCACACGGTTACGTAAAAAAATTGGTGATTATGGTCGAAATATTGTTACCCGATTAGGCTATGGTTATTGTTTTGAGGAATAAAAATAATATTAAAATAATAATAAGCATCTGATTTTTATATGACCTTAAATAAGCGCATATTTTTGTATTTTTTTGGAACTTTTTTTTTACTCACTGTTTCAATAATTTTTTTTCAATACGAGCGTGAAAAGGAATTCAGGATTCAACAATTAGATCAGTTATTATTAACCTATAACAATACCATTTACAAATACTTACATGTATATAAATATGAAACAAAATCGGTAAAAGATATTATAAAGTTGTTTCCCGATTCAACTTTACGTGTCACCATTATTGATCTTGAAGGGAAGGTTTTATATGACAATTTTATTTCTGACATACACATTGAAAATCATTTAAACCGACCTGAAATAGTACAAGCTTCAACTTTAGGTTATGGTAAATCAATTCGTCATTCAAAAACTACTAATAAAGATTATTATTACCTAGCCCACAAAAACAAAGATCTTTTTGTACGTACTGCATTGCCTTACAATCTGAATTTGAATAATATGCTTAAGGCAAATACCCTATTTATTTATTTTATGGTTTTTGTTTTGTTAATGGCATTAATAGCACTTTATTTTATTACAAAAAACTTTACACATTCCATAGATAGACTTCGATTTTTTACAAGTAAAGTAAAAAAAGGAGAACCAATTGAGACAAATATCACATTTCCGAACGATGAATTAGGTGATTTGAGCCAAAATATTGTATTGCTTTATCAGCAAATGGAAAATGCTAAAAACGAAGTAAATCACGAAAGAGAAAAATTAAGCAAACACATTTTAATATCGCAGGAAGGATTGGGATTTTTTACTGCCGAAAAGAAAGAGATATTATCAAACAGGTATTTTGTTCAATATGCAAGTTTGATAGCTGATTCGCAGTTTGATAGTTCAGAAAAAATATTTAATGTGCCTGAATTTAAAGAGATAAATGAATTTATATCCGAAAACATCAAAAATGAAAACTTAACACGTAAACGTATTACCATTGAAAAAAATGGTAAAGTATTTAACATCAGATGTATTGTATTTCACGATAATACATTCGAAATATCGATAAACGACATAACACTACAAGAAGATGAAAATGAGCTTAAAAGGCAATTAACACAAAATATTGCACATGAATTAAAAACACCTGTTAGTAGTATTATGGGATATTTGGAAACGATTATGGATAATCCCGACATAGATTCCGAACGTCAAAAATTTTATATTGAACGCTCATTCATTCAAGCACAACGATTATCTGCTTTGTTGCATGACATTTCAACTTTAAATAAAATAGACGAATCAAAACTGTTGTTCGACAAAATTGATTGTGATTTAGCTGAAATAATTGATGATGTGATAAACGATGTACAGTTAGAAATTGAACAAAAGTCTTGTATTGTAATTAAAAATTATACGAATCCATTAGTTTTAAAAGGTAACAAATCTTTACTGTATTCAATTTTTCGTAATTTTATCGACAATGCACTTTCGTATGCAGGCGAAAATCTCACAATTGATATAAATTGTTATCGTGAGGATGAATATTTTTATTATTTATCGTTTTCGGATAATGGTATAGGCATACCTGATGAGCATTTGAGTAAAATATTTGAACGATTTTACAGATTGGACAAAGGAAGAAGCAGAAAGCTTGGAGGTACAGGATTGGGATTATCAATTGTGAAAAACGCAGTATTATTTCACAAAGGAAATGTTTTAACAAAAAACTTATCAACCGGTGGTTTAAGCTTTATTTTTACACTTCGAAAGTTTTAAATAGCAATCTAACAATAAGATAGCAAAACAAAAGAAACTTAAATAAGTCCCTTTTGTTTTGCTATTTCGTTCATATACTGATAAGCAGCATCATAATCGTTTGGAATAATTCCATCAAGAATGGCATCTTTGATTATTGTTTTAATTTCGCCAACAATGGCACTTGCCGGAAGATTAAAACGATCCATAATTTCCTGTCCACTTATTGGTGGTTGAAAATTTCGAACTTTGTCCTTTTCTTCAATTTCCTTTAGTTTTTTTCTAACTAATTGAAAATTAGCCTTAAAGCGCTTCACTTTCTCCGGATTTTTCGAAGTAATATCTGCTTCACAAAGCATCATCAAATGTTCAATATCGTCGCCAGCATCAAATAGTAAACGTCGAATGGCTGAATCAGTCACTTCATCTTCGCTTAGTACTATTGGGCGCATGTGTAAATTGACCATTTTTTGAACAAAGCGCATTTTTTCGTTTGTAGGCAGTTTCAAACGTCGAAAAATTTCCGGAATCATTTTTTCGCCCACAAAATTATGGTTGTGAAATGTCCAACCCAAACGAGAATCAAATCGTTTTGTACGTGGTTTTCCAATGTCGTGTAGAAGTGCAGCCCATCTCAACCACAAATCGTCGGTATGTAAACATAATCCGTCTAAAACCGCCAGAGTATGATAAAAATTATCTTTGTGACCAACACCATCTTTCGTCTCGGCACCTTTTAAGGCTAGTAATTCAGGAAAAATTAGATTCAGCAATCCTGTTTTTTCGAGCAATATAAAACCCACTGATGGCTTGCGCGATAGCATTATTTTATTTAATTCGTCGGCAATACGTTCTTTGGAAATAATTCCAATACGTTCTTTATTTCGTTCAATGGCATCGAACGTATTTTCTTCGAGAAAAAAACCAAGTTGAGCCGAGAAACGTATTCCTCGCATCATTCTAAGTGGATCGTCCGAAAAAGTTATATCAGGATTAAGTGGTGTTCTAATCACAAAATTTTTCAAATCAATCATTCCATTAAATGGATCGACTAACTCACCAAAGCGGCTTTTATTCAGGCAAATAGCCATTGCATTAATTGTAAAATCGCGACGATTTTGATCATCTTCGAGCGTTCCGTCTTCAACAATTGGTTTTCGTGAATCGCGCATATACGATTCCTTACGAGCACCAACAAATTCAAGTTCGATATCTTTATATTTTACTTGAGCAGTGCCAAAGTTCTTAAATACAGTTAGTTTTGCTTTTTTACCAAGTGCAGCAGCCACAAATCCCGCCAATTCAATTCCACTTCCTAAGGTAACAACATCAATATCTTTGGATGGTCTATTTAAAAAAATATCTCTCACAAAACCACCTATAACAAAACATTCCTTTTGCTGTTCGTCGGCTACTTTCGATATGATTTCAAATATTTTATCTTTTAAAAATTCTTTCATGTTTTCCATAATCCATACTGCAAACAAATTATTGAAAGATACTTAAATTCAACACATTATTGGTATCTACTATTTGTTTTGGTGCACAAAGGTAATATTTTTTGAACAGTAAATAAATTTTGAGTATTAAATTACATACAATTAGTAACGTTCACTGTTAATAACTCAATGTATAACTGACGCCTAAAAGTAAAAATAAATGATTACCTTTGTGTTTTGGAAAATTACTAGTGCACCACTATTTACAACACATTGAATAATAACACATTAAAATGTATATTGCACAATTCAAATTCACAATTCTCGAGTTAATTTTACTCGGTTTATTTTTAATTGCATTTATATATCAGATTTATTTTTATCTACGGTATATTAACGGAGTATTATCATACAAACGTAAAGTTAAGAAAACAAACACCATACTACAATCGAGTCAGCCAGGAGTTTCGGTCATAATATGTGCACGCGACGAATCTGATAATTTACGCAAGAACCTACCCTATTTTTTAGATCAAGATTATCCCGAATTTGAAGTTATAGTTGTAAACGATGGGTCACTGGACGAATCGGAACTATTACTTACCAATTTGAAAGAGAAATATCCTAAACTGCGTTCCACATTTGTACCACATGGTGCAACTAATTTTAGTACAAAAAAATTAGCCTTAACATTGGGTATAAAAGCAGCCAAATACGATTGGGTGTTACTATCGGACGCTGATTGCATGCCCGATGGCAATTCGTGGATTTCGTCAATGGCACGAAACTTCAATCAAGGAGTTGAGTTTGTATTGGGATACGGCCCTTATTTAAGCAACAAAGATGGTGTAAATAAACTAATTACATACGACACACTTTTTATAGCTTTACAATACTTAGGCTACGCTCTTAAAGGCAAACCGTATATGGGTGTTGGGCGTAACATGGCATATCGCAAAGAAGTGTTTTTCAGAATGAAAGGCTTTGCTTCAAATCTTCATTTGCGGTCGGGTGACGATGATTTGATGGTAAACAAGGCAGCTAATGCATCAAATACCAAAGTAGAGATATCTCACGAAAGCGTAACTTGGTCAGAACCAAACAAAACCATGCGCGATTGGCTATTTCAAAAAGAGCGACATTTATCAGTAGCATCGTTTTATAACCCAATAAGCAAATTTAGATTAATGATTGAACCAACCATGCGCGGTTTGTTTTATCTTGGATTAATACTGGTTTTGGTATTCGGAAATTTCATCAGTATGATTGCAGCAGCTACTTTATTTACAATACGTTATATTGTACAATTAATAATTATCAACAAATCCTCCAAACATTTTGGTGGACGAAACTATTTCCTTTCATTATTTGTTTTAGATTTATACCTACCACTTGTAAATCTATATTTGGTCACTTTTGGCAGAATGGGCTCCAAATCGAAGCGTATTGTATGGAAGTGAATTTTGATGTGATAATATTATTGATGTGGTAGTGATTTATTAAACCGAAGAACCAATTTTCTATCCCTATAGTTGGGACCAATAAATACCTTAAATAACATGAGAAAGAAAAAACAAAAAACAAGCAGCAGTACCCGCATACGTAAGTCGGAGTTAGTTCGTAGTATAATCAATATTTTCAATGAGCAGTCGGAAGGGACTTTTAATTACAAACAAATTTCATCTTTACTAAATATCAAATCCGAATCTCAACTAATTTTCATCAATCAACTTTTATACGAATTGCTTGAAGAAGATTTTTTGGTTGAAATTTCACGCGGAAAATTCAAAGTAAACTCAAGAGGTGGATATATCACTGGTGTTATTGAACGTCAAGGTGTTAAAACATACTTATTGCCTGACGATGGTGGCGAACTTGTTTTTATTCCCGAACGAAAAACAAATCATGCGCTATTGAACGACAAAGTTAAGGTGTTTTTATATGCTAGCAGGAAAAACCAAACACCTGAAGGTGAAGTGGTTGAAATTATTAAACGAGCAAAGGATACATTTGTTGGTATTTTGCAGGTTTCGGACAATTTTGCATTCTTAATTTCGGATAATAAAGTGCTCACTACCGATATTTTTATCCCGAAAAGCAAATTAAAAGATGGTAAAAACGGTCAGAAAGCAGTAGTAAAACTGCTTGAATGGGAACCAAATCTTAAAAACCCTGTTGGTGAAGTTATTGATGTATTGGGCGACAAAGGCGATAATACGGTTGAAATGCATGCCATACTCGCCGAATTTGGGCTACCGTATAAATATCCAACAGATGTAGAAGCAGCTGCCAATAAAATGGATGCAGGCATTACTCCCGAAGAAGTTTCCAAACGAATTGACATGCGACAGGTTACAACTTTTACTATTGACCCACGCGATGCAAAAGATTTTGATGACGCACTTTCGCTCCGCAAGTTAAGCAATGGACTTTGGGAAGTAGGTGTACATATAGCTGATGTAACGCATTACATACGACCAGGAAGCATAATTGAGCGTGAAGCGCAGCAACGAGCTACATCTGTTTATCTTGTTGATAGAACCATCCCTATGCTTCCAGAGCATTTGTCGAATGGAATATGTTCGCTTAGACCTAATGAAGATAAACTGACGTATTCGGTTATTTTCCAAATGAACGATAATGCCGAAATTCAGAAATACGAAATTGCTAAAACAGTAATTTGTAGCGACCGTAGATTTACGTACGAAGAAGCACAAACGGTAATTGAAACTGGCGAAGGTGATTATAAATCAGAGATTTTGCAATTAGATAAAATGGCAAAAATGCTTCGTGAAAAACGATTTGCAACAGGTGCCATTGCATTTGATAGAGTTGAAGTGCGTTTCGAAATTGATGAAAAAGGAAAACCTACTTCGGTATTTTTCAAAGAACAAAAAGACTCTAATAAGCTGATTGAAGAATTTATGTTATTGGCTAATAAAACTGCAGCAATGCACGTCGGAAAACCAGGTAAAGGATTGAAAGCTAAAACATTTGTGTATCGCATTCACGATTTGCCAAATCCGGATAAACTGCAAAATTTTTCGCAATTTATAAAACGATTTGGATATAACTTAAAAATATCGGGTAAAAATACCGCAGTATCTTCGTCCATAAATCATTTATTGGATGAGGTTCAAGGTAAAAAAGAGCAAAATTTGATTGAAACACTAGCCATACGTTCTATGGCTAAAGCTATTTACTCAACCGAGAATATTGGTCATTATGGCTTAGCATTCGATTTTTACACACACTTTACTTCACCAATTAGGCGTTACCCCGATATGATGGTGCACCGATTGTTAGAGAAATACAATACAGGTGGAAAAAATGTGAATCAGCTGGAGTATGAAGAAATGTGTCAACATAGTTCAGATATGGAGCAATTGGCTTCGAATGCCGAACGAGCTTCCATCAAATACAAACAAGTGGAATTTATGTCGGCTTATATAGGTCAGGTTTTTGATGGTGTAATTTCAGGAATTACTGAATGGGGTGTGTACGTTGAGCTTATAGCCAATAAGTGCGAAGGAATGATTCCGATACGTGATTTAGACGATGATTATTATACATTTGACGATAAAAATTACTGTTTGGTGGGCCGTAGGTATCACAAACGATATCAACTTGGCGATGAAATAACGGTAAAAGTTGCCAAAGCTAACTTAGATAAAAAGCAATTGGACTTTGTAATAGCTTAATACAAGTACTATTAAATTAAAAAACAGGTAACGAATAATTCATTACCTGTTTTTTTTTAATTTAGATTCATTTCGATAAACTGATTACCACCAATTGTTTGTGTTCTATAAGAAGAAGCAAACTGTAGAATTTTTTTTAAAGTTTCTTCTGAAGGTAACATTGCATTTTTTTCAGAAAGCTGTTGTTTGGTTTTAAAATCAGTTTTGTTTGACGAAGTAGTAGTTTTGTGCATAGGCGCATTTAAAATTTTATTGTTTAAAATAATAACGCCTTATTTTTTAAAAAATTGTATCCGCTAACAAAAAAATTATTTTAATTCGAGTAAAATTCCATTTTCTGATGCTATTTTACGCATATTAAGTAATGCATAGCGCATACGACCCAATGCCGTATTGATACTTACATTTGTTTTTTCGGCAATTTCCTTAAAACTCATATCTTCGAAAAAACGCATTCGAATAACCCGTTGCTGCGATGCTGGCAGAAATTCGACCAGACGAACAACATCAAACATTATCTGCTCATTGGTCAATACATCTTCTACGCTTTTTTCCGATAATTTAATATCGTTAAGTATATCATAATCAGCATTGTCCGACGAAATAGTATTTTCGTTTTTCTCACGACGGAAATGGTCAATTATAAGATTATGAGCTATACGATTAATCCAGCCAAGAAATTTTCCTGACTCCACGTATCTTCCTTGTTGAATAGTAGCAATTGCTTTTACAAAAGTATCCTGAAAAATATCTTCGGTAATTTCTTTGTTGCGTACAATTATAAAAATGTACGAAAATACCTTCGATTTGTAACGTGTAAGTAGGATTTCAAATGCCTCGTTCTTGCCTTCTTCATACAGTTTAACCAATTGATCATCGGCTAATTGATTTAGATTTTTCATTACTTCCAAATTTAGTGTTTAGAGTAATTTTAAGCAATAGGCATTTAATGGTTTTGAGGGTGATTTGGTATAATTAATTATGCAAATATACTAACAGAATTTGAAAAAACAAGTGAATTTAGGTTTTTTATTAAATTTATTTTTTTAAATGCACTCTTTATCTGCATGTAAATACAACAAAATGTTATGAAGTTGCGTTTTTAAAGTAAAAAGAAATACAATTTATTTACTTAAAATACTATCTTTGTCAGTAAATAAAATTGATTGAAACGTAAGTTTAAAAAAACTAAGTAAACATAGTTAAAATGATTAAGAAAATTGCTATATACTTTATATTGGTTATAATGTTGGCTATAGCCATTTTAGCTGTCATTCCATTTATTTTTAAAGATAAAATTGAATTAAAGGCCAAAAGCGAACTCGCTGGAATGTTTGATGCAAAAATTGAATTTTCGGACGTAAACTTGAGTTTTATACGTAATTTCCCAAATGCATCTATAAAACTAGAGGAATTTAGAATTATTGGGAAAAATGAATTTGAAAAAGACACACTTATTTACAGCCAAGATATTAACCTGATAGTTAATATCAAAAGTTTTTTTGGCGATTCGGGTTATGAAATTCGCAAACTTGAATTCAACGATTCGAGAGTTAATGTACGTGTATTACCAAATGGAAAAGCAAACTGGGAAATTTGGAAAACTGACAGCACACAACAAGCTGATACAGCTGCCATGAATTTTCATCTTAAATTGCACGAATTTAATATAAACAATGCCGACATAGTATACAATTATGAATCGGCCAACATGAAATTCATACTTAAAGGATTAAATCACAGCACAGTGGGCGATTTAACTGCCGATAGTTCAAGGCTTGTGACTAAAACCAATTGTGAGTCGCTCACGTTTAATTGGGAGGGAATGGATTATATTTCGAATGCCAAAGCAGAAATAAATGCCAATATAGATGCAAATTTGAATGCTATGATTTTTAAATTTAGCGAAAACACTTCCAAATTAAACGAGATTCCTTTTTCATTAGCAGGTTGGTTAAAAGGCATACCTGATGGTTGGGACATGGATATTGCTCTTAAAACGGACAAAACTGATTTCAAAGCTATTCTCTCTATGATTCCAGCATTTTATTCAAATGCATTTAGCGACATAAAAACCGGCGGTGACTTCTGGATGGATGGTACAATAAAAGGCTTATATATAGGCGATTATTACCCTAAATTTAATTTAAATTTAACTGCGAGTAATGGTTGGTTTCAATATCCATCGCTTCCTAAACCTGTTAAAGATATTCAGATTAAAGCGAATGTAAAAAACCCTGGAAAAACTTTAGACGAGACAACAATTCAAGTTCAAAACTTATCTTTTAATTTAGGCGGGAATCCATTTAAAGCAAGTATTTATATTGAGCATCCTATGACTGATACTTACTTTGAGAGTAAAGCTTTAGGAAAAATAAATCTTGGAATGATTAAAGAAGTTTATCCACTCGATGAAAAAACAAAACTGAATGGAATTTTTGACATTAACCTTGATTTAGCTGCCTTACAATCCGATATAGAGAATAATCGCTACGAAAATATTAAGTTTTCGGGTAAAATGAATATTTCAAAACTCGAAGCAGAAACCAGTTCATTTTCTAAGAAAATTGACATTGACAATGCTCAAATGTTGTTTAACAATCGATTTGTTGATCTTTCGGCATTGAATATGAAAGTGGGCAATAATGATATTGCTGCCAGTGGTAAACTTGAAAATTTCATAGCTTATGCTTTGCAAAACAAAACATTAAAAGGACAGTTACAACTCAATTCGAACCATTTGAATTTGAATGATTTCATGTCGTCCACTACAACTGAAGTAAATACAAAAGACAGTGCTTCAGCACCACTTACAATAATAAAAATCCCTAACAATATTGATTTTGTTGTTCAAGCCAACGTTAAAGAGTTGAAATACGATAAAATGAATTTCAGTAATGTAAACGGTCAGTTAATAGCAGCTAACAGCGAAGTAAAAATGAATAACGTTGCTTTAAATGGCTTTGGTGGAGCATTGATAATGAATGGCTTATACAGTACAATTGACACATTAAAACCTAAAGTAAATTTTGATATTCAATTAAAAGAAGTAATATTTAAAGAAATATTTTCGCAAGTGGAAACATTACAGAAATTTGCTCCTATTTTTGGAAAAGCAGCAGGAAAATTTTCAACTTCTTTAAAATTTAACTCAATGCTCAAAGATAATATGATGCCCGATTTGGCAACAGTGGTAGGAGGAGGAGCATTTTCGACTCAACAAGTAGGATTGAAAAATGTACCTACTTTGGAGGCTCTAGCCAATTCATTAAAGAAATCGGACATTATACCTATGACAATAAAAGACCTCGCTTTACATTTTTCTATAAGTGATGGTAAAATAACTACAAAACCATTTAATTTTAAGGTTTCAGATGTAAATTTCACCCTTGGTGGCAATACAGGGTTGGATAAAAGCATAGCGTATGTCGGTAAAGTTCAGTTGCCGGATAAACTCAATTTGGGGAAATTTTCGAACGTGAATTTCAAAATGACTGGTACATTTCAAAAACCAAAAATTGAACTCGATTTAAAAAGCACAGCTACCGAAATGGTGAATAATGCTAAGGAAAAAGTGATATCTGAAGTGACCAAAAAAGTGGAAGATGTAAAAGAAAAAGCACTTGAGGAAGCACGCAAACAAAAAGAAAAAGCCATAAAAGCTGCAAACGACAAAGCCGACTTGCTAATAGCTGAAGCCGAAAAACAAGGTAATTTATTAATTGAACAAGCTAATAAACAAGGTGATGCACTTATAGCAAAAGCCACAAATCCTTTGACCAAAAAAGCAGCTGAAATTGCTGCCCGAAAAATTGACGAAACGGCCCGTAAACAAGCTGCAGCTATTTCAGCTAAAGCAAAAGCAGAGGCAGCAAAATTAATTGAAGAAGCTTCGAACGAAGTAAAATTATGATAAAAAAAAATAACCAAACTCGGAGTAGTTTTTTCTACAAACCATCACGTATAAGCATTTTGTTTGACATTTTGTTTCTAACAATGTGCATTTTTGTGGTACTTCGTTTTTTTCCGCTTACAACTCGTAATCCGTTCGAAAAATACGATATTGCTGCCGTAATTTATTTTGGAATATGGCTTGTAGTATCTTATTTTTTAGGACGTTATAAACCACTACATCTCCAAAAATACCTGTATACTTCATTTAATTTGTTTTATGCCACTATCATTACTTTTTTAAGTATGTGGGGTATTTCACATTATGTATTTGATCAGTATTTTACAGTTGGAGTATTATTTTCATTTACTACAGCTGTGTTCTTTGTCAACTCAGCATTTCATTTTTTATATTTTGCTATATTATATGCAGCTAACTACGACGAGCAATCGGAAGAACCAGAAATACGTTCGAACGCAGTATTAAAATCAGCTACAGTATTAGATGATGAAAGTTATCGCGATTTATGTTCGGTAATAATTGACTATTCGGGCGAAAATGTTTATAACGAACTTTCAAAAACAGTAGATTTACGAAGTGGCAATACATATGTAAGTTTCTCGGAAGTTTTAAGCGAATTTAAAGCAAAACCAAAATACAAATACTCAACAATTATAAATCTTCAGTTACTCAACAATATACGAGGAATCAACAAGTTATTATCCATTATAAATTCAAAACTTCCAGATAATGGTATTTTTATTTGCTGTTTTGAAACAAAAAGTACCGTTAAAAAAAGGTTTTTGAAAAAATTACCATACGGATTAAATTATTTTGCTTATTCATTTTTGTTTTTAACACAACGATTCATACCTAAACTATTTATTACTAAGCGATTATACTACGATATCACAGGAGGTAAGAATCGAGTTTTATCAAAAACAGAGGTATTAGGCCGATTATATTTATGTGGTTTTGAAGTTTTGAAAGAAAAAAAAATTGGCCAATATAATTACGTTTATGCACAAAGAATTAAACAACCCGATCTTAATTTAAAACGTTTTCATGGACCACTTATAAAACTACGTAGGATAGGAAAAGATGGCAAAAAATTTAATGTATATAAGTTTCGAACCATGCATCCGTATTCTGAGTTTTTACAATCGTATATTTATAGTAAAAACAGTCTTCAAGAAGGTGGAAAATTTAAACGCGACATACGTGTAACTACTTTAGGGCGAATAATGCGTAAATACTGGCTTGATGAACTACCTATGCTAATAAACTTAGTACGTGGCGATATGAAGTTAGTAGGAGTTAGGCCATTAAGCGTACAATACTTTAACTTATACAGCAAGGAGTTACAAGAATTACGCACTAAATTTAAACCTGGCTTATTACCGCCATTTTATGCCGATATGCCAAAAACACTCGAAGAAATTGAAAAATCTGAAATGAATTACTTACTTTTGTGCACCAAAAATGGCACTTTTTTAACAGATATAAAATATTTTTTCTTGATTTTCAAAAATATCCTATTCAGAAGTGCCCGAAGTGCGTAGTAATTGTTGATTGAGATTGAATGGTTTGAAGAGTTTAGAAAAGTTTTAAGAAATATGCAAATAAAAATTATTTTACTGTTTACTATATATGCAATAACCGTTGCTGCTCAGGATATTCCTCAACATATATCGTATTATAAGGTATATGATTTTGTGGATGAACTGGCAAATAGTGGTTTGATAGAATTGAATACAGCTGTAAAACCATATAGTAGAAATTTTATTCGGACTAAACTAATTGAAGCCAAAATTCAACAAAACAAATTAAATGCACGTCAGAAAGCCGAAATTGATTTTTATTTGAATGATTTTGCGCTTGAAAACAATGAATTACCAAAGGCAAATTGGCATATTTGGAAAAACGATAATAGTAAAGCGGCGTTGTTAGCTCCTGGAATTTTTTATCACGATTCACTTTTTAAAGCCCGAATTACGCCTGCTTTAGGATTAA
>JBMOHZ010000019.1:0-16462 GCA_049317585.1 Paludibacter sp. | reverse complement strand
GGAGTAGTTTGATTATCAAAGCGATACCACTTCACTTTATCAGCATTTGCTCCGTTAAAAATAATTGCTGATTGAGAATTAATACCATCAAATACAAGCAAATAATCTATTCCAGACATTTTATCGTACATTTTACATGTTCCAGTTGCTGTTATCTGCGCTTTAGCACACATAATAACAACTATCAAAATTGATAAAAACAAAAAACGTTTCATATATAAAACTTAATTAAGATACATTTTGGAAACTGCCTATTACAAATTGAATTTAAAGATACAAATGTACAGCTTTCTATTTAAAAACAAAAAAAAGTGGCAATTATTGCTGTATTATAAATTCAAACGTTTATTTTTAGTAAATTTGCAGTGCGTATTGAATTCGGAATAATTATTGATAAGCAAATTCGGGTTTAAATTTCAAATTAAAGACTTATATCTTAAAACAATAAAAAAAACTAAAAGTCATAACGAATGAAAGCACTCAATTCATTTCTGATAATTTTATTACTTATTATCTGTCAAACACTTAGTTCGCAAAACGAAAACTATCAAACAAAAAAAATAGCCGGAAAAGAGTATATTATTTACCCTGTACAAGCAGGTGAAGGACTTTATGGCATAGCACGAAAGTTTGAAGTTACTTTAGATGTTTTAAACGAATTAAATCCGGATGCAGCCAATGGATTGAAAACAGGACAAATCCTTTTAATCCCTTTATCGAAAAAAACAAAAACTGGTATTGTTGAAACTGAAAAAACCGAAAAATCGACAGCTATAAAATCAGACAAAGTACAATCAGAAACAAAATTTATTGAGCATTTGGTTGAGAAAAAACAAACACTTTTTGCAATCAGTCGGAAGTACGACATATCAGTAGAGGAATTAAAAAAACTCAATCCAGACCTCGAAAATGGACTTAAAACTGGTATGACACTTCGGATTCCTTCTAATAAAATTATTGAAGATAAAAAACACAAAAATAAATGCAAAGATAAAAGTGAAGCTGAAACCAAAAACATACAAATAATTGAAACCCCTAAACCAATTGAACCCGAAGTGGTTAAAGCAAGCTATTCGGTTGATGATGTAAAATACTTAACACGAATTGTTCAAAATGTAAAGCCTAACACTTCTCCTTTAAAAATAGCTATATTGCTACCATTAGTTATCGAAAACGCTAAAACAGATGCTGTAAATGAGCGTTTTCAGGAATTCTATGCCGGATTTCTTTTGGCAGCTAACGAAGCCAAAAACAAAGGCGTATCCATTGAAATTTACACATTCGATACCGAAAAAACAGAAGACAAAATTATTGAAGTGCTTCAAAATCAAAAGCTAAAGAATGTTGACTTAATTATTGGACCAGCATATACCAATCAAATTTCGTTGGTAAGCGAATTTGCTAAAGAAAACAAAATCAATTGCGTCATTCCATTTTCGTCGAAAGTAGCCGATTTGGCTACAAACCCTTATTTGTACCAATTTAACGCTACTAATCAAGTAGAAACCGACTATTTATGCAATTTGTTGAATAAAAATACGAAACCAGAGAATATTGTATTTGTAGATTTGGCAACTGTAAATGCCAGCGATAATGGTTTTGAATTTTCACAAAACTTAAAAAATGCACTCACAGCTAAAAATAAACCATTTCAAATAATTGATATGGCTACTGAGCAAACAGTTCAATCGTCAACAGTTTTTGACAAAGAAAAATCGAATATTGTGATTTTCAATACCGACAAATTTTCAGGTATTTTTCCATATTTGAGTTTTTTAAATTCGAAGGCTATGGAATATGATATTCAACTTTACGAACAATTCAGTTGGAAAAATCAAAATGCTCAGGTTAAATTTAAATCATTCAGTATAGCGCCATTTAAACCCTTAATAAACGACGAAGATTTAAAACAATACAATAGTCTGTTTAACAGTAGTTTTGGTTGGAAAAAATCATCGAACAATCCTCAATATGATGTATTAGGATACGACTTGGGTAATTATTTTATAGCATTACTTTACGAGTTTGGACCACAGTTTAGCTGGGATAAAAAACAACTTCCATTAGCCTCAGGCATTCAATCTTTTTTGAAATTTGAGCGAAATAATGCTAGTTCTGGCTTTGTAAACAAGCAATTATATCAGCACGAAAAATAAGAAATTTATTATTTCAAAAAAAATAAAAATGATAATGAAATTGTATAATTTGCTTGTTATTGTAGTTATAACTTTTGGCATTCTGTTTTCAAGTATGGCATTTGGACAACGAAAATACTATGCTACCGAAAAATATTGGGGAATAAATGGAGGAGTGACTGGTTCAATGGTAGGATTTAAACCTTCGGTGAGTCAGTCGTTTTTATTGGGATATAATGGAGGTTTAGTTTTTAGATATATTAATGCCAAAAGTTTAGGATTTCAGACTGAATTGAATTATTCACAACGAGGATGGACTGAAAAAGACGGACTTTTTTCTAAACAATTGAACTATATAGAATTACCGATATTGACTCACTTTAATTTTGGCAACAATTTTAGAGCATTTTTCAATATAGGTCCAAAATTGAGCTATTTAATTTCGGAAAAAACACTTGTAAATAATACTGTAAACTCTACGCAAGAACAACATATTAAAGCTACTGAACATCCCTTTGAGTATAGTTTAGTAGTTGGCACAGGATTTTACATACGCTTAAAAAAACAAGTATTTCAAGTAGAAGCTCGTGCTAATTATGGTGCTGTTGACCTCTATTCGAACGCTGCAAGCGACTATTTTGATGCTTCGAACAACATTAATGCCTCACTCAATTTTAGCTGGTTATTGCAAACCAAATAAATGTAGTTTACTAAGTTCGTGCATTACATAAATCTTCCATTACCTTTTCGAGCCGCAACAATCTAGTTTTTTCTTGCTTTGCACTCATTATCCAATGTGTAATCGTTTTACGAAACGAAGGAGTTTTCAAGTAAAAATAATCCCAAGCTAACTTATTTTGTTTAAAATGATCAGCAATCACATCATCAAACTGAACAATTTTATTTTCGAATGAATATATACCCGATTTTTGTTCCTTTCGGTAACTAAATGCTATTAAACCAGCCTCAGTCATTAATCCAGCTTTAGTGAGGTCTTCTACTTTTTTAATGTTAATATCGCTCCAGATACTATTTTTACGTCGGGGTGTAAACCGAATACAGTAACTCTCATTATCTATTGATTTACGAATGCCATCAATCCAGCCAAAACAAAGTGCCTGATCAACCGACTCTGACCAAGTTAATGAAGGTTTACCTGAATTTACCTTATAGAAACCAACTAACAATTCAGTTTTACTATCAGAATTCTGTTCCAACCAAAATCTAAAGTCGCTTTGCGTTGCAAAAAAGGTAGCGATCATAATCTATTATTTCTGATTAATAACAAACCTTTCAGCC
Source organism: Paludibacter sp. (assembly GCA_049317585.1). GTDB lineage: Bacteria > Bacteroidota > Bacteroidia > Bacteroidales > Paludibacteraceae > Paludibacter. The sequence continues at coordinate 13,028 of JBMOHZ010000019.1, read as the reverse complement.
TCTTCCAATACATTGATTTTACCAACATCAATCATTTCATAGTCGGCGGGGACAAAACTAAGAATATTATTTTCCTTCATGTTTTCCAAATAAAAATCCATAATTGGAAATTTTTGAGGATAAGCTTTCATTAACGTAAACACCTGTGGCGAAAGAATTTGAATACCTGAGAATGCAAATTTAGCATATCGTTCGGGATGTTGAAAGTTGGATGGTTTTGTTTCACTTGTTTTTTCATTAATCCAACCCCGTAATCTTAAACCGTCGTCGAAAAGCAAATATCTAAAGGTATCGCGCTTACTAACCACAAGCGTAGCTAAAGGATTAGAGCGTAAGTGCTGATTATACAATTCATTTAAATTTACAGTAGATAAAATATCCACATTGTGGACTAAAAAAGGTTTATTATCATCGAAAAAAGAAGTAGCATTTTTAATTCCACCACCAGTATCGAGCAACATTTCTCGTTCATCGGAAATTTCTATCCGAATGCCAAAAGCATTATTTGCTTTAACAAAATTGATAATTTGATCTGGAAAATGGTGTACATTTATCAATATCTCGTCGAAACCTTGCGCCTTAAGTTTCAGTATCACATGTTCCAACAAAGGTTTACCAGCAATAGGTACCAGGGCTTTAGGCAAATTATCAGTTATAGGTTTGAGGCGCGTACCAAGACCTGCTGCAAAAATTAGAGCTTTCATAATATTTTTCTTTGAAAAGCAAAGTTAGTAATTATTGGCGAAAACAACGTACATTTGCAGTTCAAAATTAAATTCAAATGTCGAGATATACCTTACGCGAAGAAAAAGCAAACACATTAACACATGCCATTGGCATTCCATTTGGCATAATCGTATTTTTTCTGTTTTTTAAAAATAATTTAGATTCAAACAATTACTGGCTATTAATCAGCACGTTGGTTTATGCCACATTTATGACTTTCTCTTATATTACTTCTACGCTTTATCATAACCAGCGTGCCGAAAACAAAAAACTATTACTGCGGAAGTTCGACCATGCTGCCATTTACCTTCACATTGCCGGATCGTACACACCTTTTACATTAGTTGTGCTTCGTAACGAAGGCTTTTGGGGCTGGACGCTATTTGGTATAATATGGCTTGCAGCTTTTGCAGGTGTGTTGCTAAGTTTTGCCAAACTAAAAAACGCAAGTAAACTCGAAACTGCTTGTTATGTGGCAATGGGTTGGGTGGTTCTAATTGCATTTAAACCGCTTATCGATGTACTTTCCGCATCTGGCTCCATGCCTGTTTTTTGGTGGTTAGTTGCTGGCGGACTGTTTTACACAGTTGGAGCAGTAATTTATTTGCTCAAAAAGGTTGAATTTATGCATGCCGTTTGGCACTTATTTGTGCTAGGAGGTAGTGTATGTCATGCTATTGCTATCAGTTTAATAAAACCGCAGTAAAAAATCATTAATTTTGAGCATAAATTTCTATAGCTTTTAGCAAAAAATCAGGCGCTTTGCAAGGCTTCCAATCGTTTAAACCCACAAAAGCAATTTCGGTTTCAGCTTCGTTGATAAGCTCATTTTGTTCGTTGTATAAATGATAGGTAAACCAAATCCGAACGCCTTTTATTGCTTTTAAGGTTGTTCGTACAGTAAGCAATTCGTCATAACGGGTTGTTTTAATAAATCGGAAATTCATACGAATTACAGGACACATAACGCCAGCTTCTTCCACCGAATTGTAAGACACTCCAATGCTTCGAAATAACTCCCAACGCGCTGCTTCGTAGTATTTCACATAGTTTGCATGATGCATTGTTCCCATTTTATCAGTATCGGGATAGGAAACCCGGAATTTGTAATCGTGTGTAATCATTTTTATACTTACAATTTTATAATTTACAATTTACCATTTGCGTAAGAAAGTAAATGGTAAATAATCGTAGCTATATTCAATTTACATCCACATACTTATGGCGATTCGAGTGTTTGTTTGTTAACTACCAGATTGTTTTCAACCGTAAAAATACTGTAAAATTCGCAATGTCCAAAATGAATATCAATTTGATTGCCTTCTTTTGTTGGTAATGCAATTTTTGTCGATTAATTACACTTTTATGACTACAACCCTAATACACCAATAATAAGCCATTTTTAACACAGCCGTTTCTGCCAATCCACTAATTTACGATCACCTTTATTCTTCTGAATGTCTGAAATTTCGTACCAAAACTCCAATGTTCCTTTGTATTTATTGGCTGCATTTTACACTGCATAACACTGAATAAAAATATTGTAAAGTGCCCCAAGAATCAGAATATTTTATAATTAGTGTTAATTTAAAACATTTTATTACATTGATAATCAATCAATTACTCAATTATAGCAAAATTCATATTCAAACAATTTCACTCAAACTGGCGTTTGGTAATTTTGTTCAACAATTTTGTCAAACAATTTTGATAGTAAAATGAAGGAGAGCGCAACTGAAGAATTAATAATTAATACTGCCAAAAATATTTTCTTTTTAAAAGGAAATTACCATGCAACCACGCAAGATATTGCTGATGCTGCCGGTGTGAATCGGGCGCTGATTCATTACTATTTTCGTAGCAGGGAGCAGTTGATGGAGGCGGTGCTCAAAGAAGCAACATCGAAAATGAACGAGCGATTGTATCTTATAACACAATCGCAAGTGAGTTTTAAAGAGAAAATCGGTAATTTGATAAGTCTGATTATTGAAGGAATGCTCGAAACTCCCTATTTGGAAAATTTTGTTGTGAATGAGTATCTCCGGTTAGATTTAACTTGTACCAAAAATCCACACAAAGATTTAATTGATAGTTGTTTGTCAGGGTTTTTAGCTGAAGTAGAGGAGGAGATGCAAAAAGGTAATATAGCCACTGTTAGTCCATTGCATTTTGTGATAAATCTATTGTCATTGTGTGCTTATCCCATTAGTATGCGTCCGCTTATTCAACATACCTTCGGGCTGGACGATGCGTTTTATCAACAATTTATTCAGGAACAAAAAAATATTATTTTCAATATTATCTTTCGGGATAATGCTCAGAAATAGTCCATTATTTTAATATATATAATTCAATTAGAGGCAATTAGTTTTAAATAAAAAAGGTAAATGAGAAAAATAACAATCATCAAATCAGCTTTGCTGGGCTTCCTTCTCTTATTGGGGGCGCAGCTTCAAGCGCAGAAAATGTACACGCTGGAGGAATGCATCCAGCAAACATTAACGAACAATTTGCAGGTTAAAAATAGCCGGTTGGACGAACAAACTGTAAATTCGCAAATTACAGAGGCCAAAAGTGGCTTTCTACCGTCGGTAGATTTAAACGGGCAATATCAGTATTACATCACTATTCCTTCGATGCTGGTTCCCGCCGAAATGTTTGGTGGTACAAAAGGGGAATATGCTCCTATTTCGTTCAGCTCCAAGCAAACCACTACGGCAAGCATTCAGGTGTCACAAGTACTTTATAATCAGAAGGTTTTTATTGCGTTGAAAGCTGCACAAACGGCTAAAAATGTAACGGTATTGCAAATGACCAAAACCAAAGAGGATTTGATTTACAATGTATCGGCTGTGTATTACAACCTGCAAGTGCTGAATGAGAACCTGGCAATGCTCGATAGTAATATCAGTAGTATGACTAAATTGTTGGCTATTAACAAGGTGTTGGAAGCCAATAACATATTGAGTAAAAGTGCTTATAAACGATTGGAGATTAATTTTGAGAATCTTAAAAACGAACGTCAGAACCTCAGTTTGACAGGCGAAAAGGCATCTAATTTATTGAAATTCCTGATGGGACTACCGATGACAGAGGCTATAAAAATTAATAGTTTTGATTCGAAAGATTCCAAATTAGTTATTGGTGTGGCCAATGTTGAAAACCGCACCGATATTCAGCTTATGAACAAGCAGATAGAAATTGCCGGATTGGAAAAGAAAATTGCTCTGGCCGATTTCTATCCTTCGTTGGCGGGTATGTACAACTATGGACTGACTGGCTACAACAACGAATTTTCGTTGACCAAAACCATTAACGATAGCTGGATGAAAGGCAGTTATGTTGGTTTGCAATTGAGAGTACCGATATTTAGCGGATTTAGTCGGATGCAAAAAGTGAAGCAAAAGGAATTTGGCATTCAGAAAGCTAAAAACAGCTACGAATTAGTGAAGCAATCGGCATTAAAAGAAGTGTCGGATGCTACAAACAACTATATGAGCATGTCCAATTCGTTCGAAAATACCAAACGTAGTCTGGCTTTGGCCAAGGAACTTTTTGCAAACTCAGATACGGAATATAAAAATGGAATTATAAGCATTTCGGACTTGCTGCTTATACAAAACGACCTCACCACAGCCCGAAACAATTACAGTAACGCCATGATTAATTTACGATTGGCAGAAATAGAATTACGAAAATCAAAAGGAGAATTAGCAAACAATAAATAAAGAAGAAAGTATGAAAAAGAATATTATTACCATTGTTATTATAGTCATTGTACTTGCAGCTGTAACTTACAGGCTGGTATCTAATGTAGAAGTGGCTAAAAACAAAGCATATATACCCGAAGTTTCAAAAGCCGTAGTTGTAAAAGCATACGAAGTTGTAAAATCGGATTTTAAGTACGAATTTACCTATTCGGGCTGTTTTATCCCCAACCGTGAGATAATGCTCATTCCCCAATCGCAAGGCGAAGTTACAGGCGTTTATTTTAAAGAAGGCGATGTTGTAGGCGAAGGGAAAGTGTTGTTGCAGGTTGACGATGCCATGCTACAATCGCAATTGATAGCTGCCAAAGCTAGTTACGATAACGCTAAAACAAACTACGAACGTTTTAAAAATGCATCGACAAGCGACGGTGTAACCAAAATGCAGGTTGATGGCAATTACCTACAGATGAAAGCGGCAGAATCGCAGTTGAAACAATTGGAAATTGGCATTAAAAAGAGCAAACTTACGGCACCATTTAGAGGTACAATCACCATGCGAAATGTAGAATTGGGTTCGGTGGTAGGACAATCGCCAGTTGCCCGATTAACGGATATTTCGTCGTTAAAATTAGAGATAAATGTACCCGAAACAGACATTATTTATTTTGAAAATGGAAAAAATGTGACTATTAAATCGCAACTCTATCCTACCGAACAATTTCAGGGTAAAGTGGAGTTTATATCCGACCGTGGCGACGAATCGCACAATTATTTAGTGAAAATACGGGTTGCCAACAATTCAAAAAATAAACTGAAAGCAGGAATGTATGCCTCTGTTACATTGGCAAAAAAAATAAACGAAGCTTCATTAAACATTCCACGTTTGGCATTGTTGGGTTCCTCCAAAAAACCGCAGGTTTATGTGGTTGATAATGGAAAAGCCATTTTACGCGAAATAGTTGTTGGTAGAAGTAACGGTACAAACATAGAAGTGCTGAAAGGCATTGCCGAAGGTGAAAAAGTGATTACCAACGGACAGATAAATTTGGTAGATAGTTGCTTGATTACTATTGCACCTTAAAATAGCCCCTAACCCCTAAAGGGGAACTTTAAGACTTTTATACAAACTTGGTCTTCGCCTCCCCTTTAGGGGATTGAGGGGCCGTTTAATATTAAAATTATGACTCTTACAGAAATAGCAATCAAAAGACCCTCACTAATTATTGTGATTTTCGCAGTACTTGTTTTGGGTGGAATATTTTCATACAAGCAATTGAGTTACGAGTTGATGCCGCCATTTACGGTGCCAACACTCGTTATCTCAACTCCCTATCCCGGTGCTTCGCCAGCCGATGTAAATCAAACGGTAACCAAGAAGATAGAAGATGTAATTACCAGCCTTTCGCAAATAAAAACCACTTCGGCACAATCGTACGAAGGCGTTTCGGTGGTCATTGCTGAGTTCGAAAACAGTGCCGACATGAGCGAAAAGCAGCAGGAAGCACAGCGAAAAATTAATAACATTTTGGGTACAATGCCTGAGGGTGTTCGTGAGCCGGTAGTTACAAAAGTTAGCCCCAGCGAGGAAGCTATTATGCGCATAACCGTAGTGGCAAAAATGGGCGACCGTGAGTTTTACGACCTGATAGACAAGGAAGTAATGCCGCAGTTAAAGCAGATTGATGGCATTGGCGACATATCGGTAACGGGTGGATTGCAACGCGAAATAAAAGTGAATGTGGATAAAGCCAAATTGGCGTCATTCGGCATTTCGTTAGCACAAGTAACGCAAGTGGTGAATAGCGCCAACCTCGATTTCCCTACCGGAAAAGTAAAAAATACGAACGACCAAATTACGGTTCGTTTAGCAGGTAAGTTTAACTCCGTAGAGCAAATTAAAGAACTTGTGATAGCTGCCAACCCCAAAGGTGGTAACATTCGGTTAGCCGATTTGGCTGAAGTTGAAGACGGTGTGAAGGAGCAAAAAACCATCAATAGGTTCAACGGTGTGGATGGTATTGGACTCACTGTAACCAAACAATCGGATGCCAATGCGGTAGAAATAAGCAAGGAAGCAAAAGAGCGTTTTGCAAAAATCGAAAAGTTATATGTGGCTCAGGGACTGAAATTCAACATAGCTCAAGATGCGTCGGATATGACACTGGATGCGGTAGATGCTGTAACGCACGATTTGATGATGGCTATTTTGCTGGTGGCATTGGTTATTTTGATATTTTTGCATAGTTTGCGCGACTCACTTATTGTACTGATTTCTATTCCAACATCCATTATTTCGACTTTTATTGCCATGTATTTCTTTGGGTATTCGCTCAATTTAATGACTTTGCTGGCTATGTCGCTGGTAGTAGGTATTCTGGTCGACGATTCGATTGTGGTATTGGAAAATATACATCGACATTTCGATATGGGGAATACCAAGTGGCAAGCCGCATTAGATGGTCGTAACGAAATTGGATTTTCTGCCTTGGCTATCACAATGGTTGATGTGGTTGTATTCTTGCCTATTGCTTTGGTTGATTCTGTAATTGGCGATATTCTGCGTCAGTTTTCGGTTACCATAGTAGTTTCCACACTTATGAGTTTGTTCGTGAGTTTTACACTTACGCCATTTTTGTATTCTCGCTTTGGTAAAAAAGTACAACTGGATCGTGCTAATTGGTTGCATATTCCATTGTTTTGGTTCGATGCGATAGTAGAAAATACAATTAATTGGTATGTGAAAAAACTAACATGGGTGCTCAATCACAAACGGATAAGTGCTTCAGTAGTAGCGTTGATGTTTGTAATTACCGGCTACATAATGAGCTTAGGTATTTTAGGGCAAGAAATGGTTGCCAATGGAGATGGTGGACGTTTTAGTTTAAAATTGGAGTACGACAAAGGTGTAACTTTGGCACAAAATAATGTGCGGACTCGTGAGATTGAAAATTATTTGCGTTCGCAGCCCGAGATTGAAAGTGTGCTGGTAAATGTGGGTGGCTCAAGCGATAACTTTATTACCGAAATGGCAGGCATTAGCAACGAAAACAAAGCTATGCTTACCGTTAAACTAATTGACCCAACATTGCGCAGCGTAAATACCGAGAATTTTATGCTTTCAACGCGTCGAAATCTTGAGAAAAAGTTTCCTGCCATTAAAATAAACAGTTCTGTGATAGGTATTATGGCCGGAGATGTAGAACCTATTATGCTGATATTGAGTAGCCAGGATCACGAAGCCATGATGCATACTGCCGAGCATTTAAAAACTATGATTGACAGTTTGCCTGGTGCCATCGATGCAAGTATTACGGTACAAGAGGGAAACCCAGAACTCAACATACAAATTGACCGTGAAAAAATGGCTAGTTTGGGTTTGAATATGGGACAAGTGGGTATGGCGTTGCAAAATGCATTTACCGGAAATACCGATGCTAAATATCGCGACGGGCTCAATGAGTACGACATTAATATACGATTGGATGCATTCGATAGAAATAATTTGACTGATGTTTCGGGATTTATTTTTCAGAATAACAAAAATCAGAAAATTACACTTTCGCAATTTGCTACTGTAACTCAAAGTAGCGGACCTAGTATGGTGGAGCGCAATAATAGGCAAACATCGGTAACAGTAAAAGCCAACGTGCTGGGAGTAACATCGGGTAAATTAGCACAAAAGATAAAAGATGAAATAGAAAAAGCCAACTTCCCCGACAATGTGGAAATAAAATGGACAGGCGAAGTGGCTCAACAAGGCGACTCTTTCACCTCGCTCGGTTTGGCTCTATTGGCAGCTATTATATTGGTTTACTTGGTCATGGTGGCGTTGTATAATAGTTTCGTACAGCCGTTTATTGTATTTTTCTCGGTTCCGGTGGCGTTGATTGGTGCATTTTTGGCACTGAACATAAGCATGGGTTCCATGAGTATATTCACTATGTTGGGGCTTATCATGTTGCTCGGGCTGGTATCCAAAAATGGTATTTTGATTGTCGATTTTGCCAACGGGCTAAAAGCGAAAGGGATGGATACTTTCAGTGCCTTGTTGGAAGCTGGCAAAGAGCGTTTACGCCCAATTTTAATGACAACCATTGCTATGGTGTTTGGTATGATTCCTATTGCTATAGCCACGGGAGCGGGTGCAGAATGGAAAAACGGATTGGCAATTGTGCTTATTGGCGGACTGACTTCGTCGCTTATTCTCACTGTTTTTGTAGTGCCAATGGCTTATTTAACCATGGAGCGTATTCAACTGAAATTTTCGAAGAAGAAAGTTCTACAAGAGGATAAATAAAATAAGCGAAAAGGATTAAAGCAAAACGAAAGCAGCGCACCAATGCTTTCGTTTTGCGTTTTGAAATCGCCTCCCTGCGACATTTTATGTATTTGGGTAGCGGTTTTTTTTCATCAAATTATGACACTTCAATTTGCATATTCATCAGACTCAAAATAGTCAGCCGCTGCATATTATCTTTTTCAGTAATGACTTTGTATACTAAGTTTCGGACCTCAACCAATGTTATTTTTGAATAAGAGATTTGATTATTGAACTATAGTAGTTATGACTTGTTGTAATGAAACCAATTATACAATAAGTATAATTCCAAAAAACTTTACTCTAATAAAACAAATCATGAAAAAAACAAGTGGTTTATTCGCATTAATTATTGGTTTACTTTTCACTTCAGCTACAGTAGAAGCCGGTAAACTCAAAGGAAAAATACAGAAACCTGGCGATAATAGAATGATTAGTGTCTCCTTAAATGGAAACGGCGGGACATCCATGTCATCTGGCGTTTCAAATGCATTTAGCTTTAATCCAAATGTAGGTGTTGAAGTGGGTTGGGGTAATTTTGGACTTGGCATTGATGCAAGTACCTTTAATACATTATCAAATTTTGATTTTGACGCCTACGCTGCACCTTTGCGAGCTCTTGATTTTCTAACTATTTCTGGTTCTAGTAATAACTGGAGAAGCACTTCATTTACTTTTGGTCCATCTTACAGCATTTCATTTCGGTCGGTAAAACCTATTTCAGGAGTTGGAATTGTAGTTAAACACAATTACCCCAAAGCTTCTTTAAAATTGTCGGTAAAAGGCGGTGTTACCATGAACCAAACCCCGGACAACTTTTCGGTAATGAACAATGTCACAAGAAAACAAATTGCATCTTATTCGCCTTCTGCCGATTTCCAGAAAAATGCATTTACATTAAAACCAAGCATTGTTTTTAGTTATTGGTTGTCGGAAAGTATTGCATTGAGTGGTAACGTACAATATGCCATGCAAACTGGTCAAACCGCATTTACAACGGGCTATAAAGATTTGACAAATGTTAGTTTGGCTCCTCCATTATCTCCCGACCAATTTACAAAAAACATCTCTACAGCACCTAATGTTAGCTCTACAACAGTAGGACCAGACAAATACATTAGTGCAGGTATTGGTATTACCTATAATTTTGGTCGCAAAGGCTGGGATGGAAGCATCAAAGGGAATAGAAAAGGAATAAATGAAAAAGGATTAAAGAAAAATGATGCCGAATATGTTTTGACTGACGCAGAAGTAAAAGCCATTGCCGAAACACTTGTTAATATGCGTAAAGGCTGGGTTGGTTCAGTTAAAGGGGGAAATATTGTAGAGAAAAAAGGAATACAAGAGAATGGTGTAAAAGAGAATGAAGCGAAAAGTGAAAATACAAATTTAAGAATAAAAATTATTGCCGAAACCTTGGTCAACTTAGCTCGCAAAGGATGGGATGGTTCGGTAAAAGGAAATAAAGTTGCTTATAAACCTACTGACTCAGATATAGAATTAGTTACAGAAACTTTAGAAAATATCCGAAAAGGTTGGGACGGTTCGGTAAAGGGTAATAAAACGGAATATGTTGCTAATGGAGCTGATGTGAAAGCAATAGCAGAAACAATGGTTAATTTGCGCAAGGGTTGGGATGGAAGTATAAAAGGAAATAAAAAAGGAATTACTGAAAATGGATTAAAAAAGAATGAAACCGAACGCAAAGGTTGGGATGGTTCAATAAAAGGCTCAAATGTGTCGATACCAATAAATGGGGACGTCATTCATGTTCAAACTACGCCAGAAGGCTGTATTGTATTGTTTGCCGATAATGGATTTGCTATAAATTCGAAAGAAAAAACAATGACCTTACTATCAAAAACGGCACACGCTAGTTTTGGCGAAAAAGTAAATGCAGGTTTACATGCTGTAGGAGGCGCTTTAGCCCAAGGTGCTTCACTTTTGGGAGGTGCATTGCCCGGAGGAGCAATAATTTCAGCAGCTGTTTCTAGCGTTTCAACCACGGCAGATGGAGGAGCTACAGCAGCTACAGCAGCTTCGAATACTAAAGCTGCCGATAAAAAGAAGAAGAAAGTTTGGATTTCGGGTGGAAAAGATGATAATTGTGATGGATTAAGTGCATTACCAGACGGCGATTACGAATTAGAAGTAACATTTGAAAATACTGTAACTTCAAAATCTGCAAAAGCAGGCCAAACCATTTTTACTATCGAGTTTAGCAGTGTTAGTAATGTGCTTAAAACCAAGCACGATACAGTAAAAAACTCCATAAATAATGTACGGTAACGTTTTTCTATTTTCTAATTGCCAGCAGTTGACTGTTAGAATGGCTGTTTTCATCCATTGCTTTTAAAATGTAGATTCCTGATGCAAATTGGTTTGTGTCAAAGTTGTAATTGTAATCAGCATTTTTACAAACAAGTACTGATTCTCCAACTGAATTAAAAAGTTCTATTGATTTCAGTTTTTGAGACGATGAAACTGTACAGTTAGCTGAGGTTGGATTTGGATAAATACGAACCTTATCGTTTGATTCAGTGCTTTTTACACTAGCATTTACATCTACATTTCGGACTAATCGAACGTAATTTGAAATACGAATAGCATCGCCCTGAGGTCCAAAACCGGTAGGATAATTTGTCGGATTTCCTGTTTTTGGGTCGCTACGTTGAGCACCTGCACCATGCACGTCAATCCAGCCGCCAAAAACACTCATATAGCCCATTGCTCTTCCAAAAGACACATAACAAGCCGCCGCTCCATTGGTGGGAGTTTGAGAACAAAAGGTTGTGCTGCTCGTATAGCAAGGATAATCGGCAACGCCAGCTTCGTTGGTAATTTGGGTGCAATTGAACACCGGATTAATGGCTGCCGAGCTTGTTGTGGCAGGTGAGCGGCTGTAATCAAGCAAGTTTTGCAATTCTTTCGCATCGGGCAATCGCCAATCGGTATAACCTGCATAACTGAAACTTTCGGCATAAGCCAGCGCAGCTTCCCAAAGCATAGGCGACCCGTTATCATTTTGCATCCACATAAGCCCTGTGGCATTATCAGTAATCGTTCCATTGCCATTATCCACAAAATTATTCACACCATACACCTTATTTCCACGCACATATTGTACATAATATTTTTTCAGATTGTTGGCAGGATACCCTTTGATACGCCCATCGGCAAAGTTAACGCCAAACATAGTTGAAGTGCCATTCATGGTAGTAGAAACATAAATAGAAGACGTGGCATATTGAGCATCAATCATTCGCTCATCCGAAGATGCTCCATGTGCACTGGAGTTAATATCGCCATAGCCAAAAGTAAAATAATTCGTATTGATAAACGGAACAGAAGTGCCCTGTGTAGTGGCCGTGGGATTTGACTCTGCTCCATAAAACATAATTAATGAGTATTGTTCTTTGATGGTTGGAAGTCTCCAATCGGTATAACCTCCGGTTTTACAAGCAGATGCTCCAGCCAGCGCCACAGCATAAGTCGATTTATCGTAATAATTGATAGTTCCATCACCGTTTTTGTCGGTGGTTTTTTCCCAAATTAAACCCGTCACATTGTCGGTAATAGTACCATCGCCATTGTCTGTATACGAAGGTGTGTTTCCAGGATGATTGGTGTTTTGTCCATAAAATGCTTGACCCACAGTGGGTAAAGCAATAATGCTGGTATTATTATACGAATTCGCTTGACCTGTTCCCACAACTTTCGAAGTCTGTCCGTAGATAATTACACATTGCGAAAGCAACAATATGCTAATAAATAGGCTGTTAAGTTTCATGATTTTATTTTTTAAATTTGAGTTAATTGAATTAAAATAGGTTTCTCCATTCATAAACTTTTGTCTAAAAGTAATTTGTTTCAACTTGAAAATAAAACAAATTCAATAAAAAGTGTGATTCTCTCAGTGAAATGACCTTTATTCAATTCAAATCTAATCTATTTAGGCAATCAATGATGACAAGTAAAACTGAACCGGCTGAATCTCTTTTCAGAAATTCAGCCGGTATATTTATTGGCACATTGGCATATTTACCAATTGGCTTATTATTTCTCTTTCAACTTCGCAAAATACATAGCAAAAGAGCGATACAAGAAGTGTGTCCATTTACCAAACGGAACTATGATTAATGCCCACTGAACCAATACGGTAAGATGGAAAATGTAGAGCCATTTGTTCATTTCCAGTATATCGAGGTCGATAAACAGGCGCACCATAAAAGCTGACAAACCCATAAAAAACAGCCATACCACAAAGAAAATAT
>JBMOHZ010000018.1:0-16608 GCA_049317585.1 Paludibacter sp. | reverse complement strand
ATTATAATATTGACAATAAGATTATTGCATTTAATACTACTTTTTTAAATGAGATATTATTTATTCGTTCTAAGTTTAAATGCCTTGTAGCAGGTATCGAAATGTTCGAATTAAAAGGTCGTGATTATGTCCCAACTGCTCAGTTAGCTTTATCAAAATTGCTTGATAAAACATCCTGTTCACTATTTGAATTGGATTACAATACCGCAATACGGTTTTTAAAACGCGAAGCAATAGAACTTAACAACGCTGACAAAGGTTATTTATTAATCACGTTTAAAGGTTTAGCGCTTGGTTGGGTAAAAAATATTGGAACTCGATGCAATAATTTGTATCCGCAGCATTGGCGTATTCGAATGAATTTGTAATTTTGCATAGTATGAAATTAATTTTTTTAGGAACTGGAACTTCAACAGGTATACCACAAATAGCTTGTAAATGTGCCGTGTGCAAATCGGTGGATGTGCGCGATAAACGGTTGCGTGCTTCAGTTTTGGTAACAAATGATCAACTTTCGGTGTTAGTTGATTGTGGTCCTGACTTCCGTCAGCAAATGTTGAAACACGGCATTGATAATTTAAAATCTATACTGATAACACATGAACACTACGACCATATAGGTGGAATTGATGATGTAAGGCCATTTGGAAATGTTCATATTTATGCCGAAAAACGGGTAAATACACAAATTATGCAAAGCATGCCGTATTGTTTCAAAGAAAATCCATATCCGGGGGTTCCAAAACTTACACTCAATAATATTGACAATAATGCGTTTAATATAGGTGGCATAGCTATTCAACCAATTCGGATTATGCATGCTAATTTACCAATTTATGGTTATCGGTTTGGAAATTTGGCATATCTCACCGATGTTAAAACATTGGATGAAAATGCATTTGAACAACTGAAAGATTTAGATGTTTTAATATTAAATGCATTGCGTGTACAGCCACATATAGCACACATTACACTTGACGAAGCCATTGTAATGGCAAAAAAAATTGGCGCCAAAAAAACTTATTTTACACATTTCAGCCACGATTTAGGTTTACATGCCGAAGTGGAAAAGACTTTACCTAAAGGCTTTTATTTATCTTATGACAATCTTGAATTAGAATTTTAAACTGTTATGAAAACGAGATTATTTATACCACTTGTTACTTTGCTTTTGTTTAGTTCGTGTACAAGTATGATGTATACGAGTATCGATGTACTTCGGCCAGCAAAAGTAAGTTTTGATAAAAATGCATCAAGTTTATTAATAGTAAACAATGCTGTAGTGCAGCCTAATATTGTTGGTCACAGAAATGAACTTATAAATGAAAAACCCAAAAATGTATCGGTTCGAACTGATAGTTTGGCAATTTTTTGTGTTAGTGTAGTGAACGAAGAGTTCTTGAAAAATGATTTTTTCCCAACAACTCAACTCGTTTTAAATAGCATCAATAAAACAAGTAATTTTCTAATTTCGAGCACTCCACAAATCGACACTTTAAAAGTTCTTACTGCTCAATATGGTGCCGATGTAGTTTTATCGCTCGATAAAATTAAAGTTACTGACCGAATTGCTGATTATTACAACGAAGAAAGTAATTCGTTTTATGCTATGCTCGAAGCCAATTTTGAAAGTACTTGGAGCGTTACTTATTCCAAAAATTTTAAAAGCGAGACTTATAGTTTTAAGGACACTATTTATTGGGATGCCGAATCGTATCAAAGAAAAAAAGCATTGGCTGGCTTACCTGATAGATATAATGCCTTGATTGATGGTGCTTTATACGTTGGTCAGCATGTAATGAAAAAACTAGTGCCCTGGTGGGATAAAGAAGACCGTTATTTTTTTGTGACTGAAAATAAAAGTTTGAAGCATGGAATGGATTCGGTATTTGTAAAAAACTGGAGCGCTGCCATAAAAATATGGGAAAAAGGAGTTGAAAAAGCTTCGATTGGTTCAAAAGCTAAATTACTACATAATATTTCTGTAGCTTACGAAATTGAAGGTGATATAAACAATGCAATTCTCTACAATAAGAAATCAACTGAAGTGATTGAGAGCACTCCAATTGTTAATTTCGAGCATTATTTTACAGTAAATCAACACGGCATTCAACTTAAAAATAGATCCAAAGAAATTGAGGAAATCAACAAACAATTAGGAGTAAAGTAATTTGTTTACTTTTGGTATTTATCAACAATACAACTGCTTATAAGTTTGTAAATCAATTTTTGATTTTCATCTTCAATCATTTCATACTGTTTGTTCATAGTTACTACATCGTTACGGCGAGCAGGTCCTGTTTGAGCATCATAAGGAGATAAAGCTTTTATTTTTGATGCGGTTTCGTCTATGAGCGGTTGAAGTATTTCAAAAGGGATATTATTGTTTTGAACTATTTCAGAAGCAATAGTGTAAAAATAGTTTGTAAAATTACAAGCAAAAACAGCAGCAATATGCAAACGAATTCGTTCATCGGAAGTCGCCATGTAAGGTTTGGTGGTAATATCTTTGGCTATTGAATATAAGACATCGGTTGAAGCCTCATTATTTCCTTCCACAAAAATTGGAATTACACTTAAATCAACTTCTTTATTCTTCGAAAATGTTTGTAATGGATAAAGCACACCGTAATCAGAAAATTTATTTTCAAAGATATTTATACTAACGCTTCCTGCTGTATGAACATGAATACCTGAACTTATATCTACCTGACTAACAATACTTTCTAGAGCATTATCCGAAACTGCATATATATACATATCAGCTTCTTTTAAAAAAGCCAATGAAGTACAATAATCAGTTTCGAGTTTCTGGGCAAGTTCTAATGCCGAATTTTGTGTTCGGCTATAGATTTGAACAATATCATGGCCTTTTTCTTTAAAAGTTTTGGCTAAATGCGTAGCTACGTTTCCGGCACCGATAAAAACAACCTTCATTTGTTTGAAATTATTTTTTACCTTTTACAACACCTGCAACTAATATTACACCAGCCACAATTAGTAAAACGGGCCATATAAAGTCCGAAATATGCTCAGTTAAACGAATAATTTCGGATAATCGAAAAATGAGTGCAACTACGATAAGCACCAAGCCAGGCGTTTTGTTTTTGTGAGCTAAAAGGAAAACGATTCCCAATATAAGAGGATAATTTTTGAAATTAAAAATTATATCCGACAACGATTCAGGTAGAATGTTTAATTGTCGAATTAAAAAAAGTATACCAAAAACAAGTAATGAAATGCCCCAGGCGAGGCGACTGTCTTTTTGCATAGCCATAATTATTGTTGTTTAAAATTATAAGTGCAAAGTTATAAAAAGTTTTCACATTTTAGAGTTATTCCATCATATTTTGAAAATAAGTCATTAATTCGTAGTATATTTGCAACTTAATTACAGTATAAGTAATTTGAATTTAGTTTGTTAATAATCAGCTACTTTAATGTTTAATCAATCCGTTTTACTAAATCCATCCGATAGAATTGTTTTGCTTGTAGCAAAGCTTACTATTCATCAGACCGAAATAGATGAAATAGACAACTGTTTATCCAAGATTACAGATTGGGATGCATTTACTATTCAGATTATTAAGCGTGGAATGGCAGGTTTATTTCAAAGTAAAATATCTCAGTTTAAAAATAAAGTATTGATTCCTGCTGATAATTTACTATTGATTGAGCAAGCATATTTACGAACTGTAAATCGTAGCGTGTTACTATTGGGACATTTCTCGTTGATAGTTAATGAATTACAAAAAGCGGACATCGAAGTTATTGCTCTTAAAGGTGTTTATTTGTGCGAAAACCTGTATTCAGCAATTGGATTACGTCAATTTAGCGATATTGACATACTCATACCCGTAACGAAAGCACAACAAGCAGTACAAATTTTACAAAATCTTGGTTATAACTACAAAGAATCGGTACCTGTAAGCGATTTTATACGTGCCAAAGAAGATAAAGTGCATTTACCTCCCATGTATTTAAATGGTGTATCGGTTGAATTGCATATAAAACTTCATAGCGCCAACCAGCCTTACAAAGTAAATATCGAACGGGTTTTTGCAACCCGAATCCCAGTTAAAGTTAATGGAAATGAGGTATTTGCATTGGATTTTATGCATCAGCTAATTCACATTACGCTCCATACTCACAAGCATTTCGACGAAGGAAATGTCAATTTCACATCCTTTACCGATATTGTAAATCTAATAAATTCACTGCCTGATGATTTTTATTGGAGCTCTTTTATCAAACTTTGCGACGCATACAAAGCCACTCAAACAATATTTAAATATCTAATTTTAATACAACAATTTTATTCAATCCATGTTATTCCGGACGAGTTATTGACAAAGTACTCGTCAAAAGTGGATGATAAATTCAAAACACAGTTTATTCGGTATCTACAAGGATATAAATACGTTGAAACAGCCACAACAGCCATTCCAGGGCATATCAACAGCCTACGAATGCTGAAAAACCCGATGGAAATAGCTAATTATTTAATAGATTTGTTTTTTCCTCCTAAAAAATTTATGATTGATAAATATGCAATAAAAAACGAGAAATTGTATATTTTTTATTACCCATATCGCTATCTGACAATTTTTAGTGGCCTATGGCAAATTCTTATTCAAAAATTAAAAAAATGACAGTTCTTTACGAAGATAACCACATAATAGCTGTAAATAAAACCTGTTCGGAAATTGTACAGGGCGATAAAACAGGCGACGAACCACTTTCGGAAACAATAAAAAAGTATTTGAAAGAAAAATATAATAAGCCTGGCGAAGTTTTTTTGGGAGTTACACATAGGCTCGATAGGCCAGTAAGTGGTGTGGTGCTGTTTGCAAAAACCAGCAAAGCATTGACCAGACTCAACGAAATGTTTAAAAATCAAGAGATTAAAAAAACATATTGGGCTGTAGTTAAAAATAAACCTGAATTATTGGAAGGACGTTTGGAGCATTTTTTAGTGCGCAACGAAAAACAAAATAAAACAACCGCTCACACCAAAATGGTGCCCGAAGCAAAGAAGGCAGCCTTAAGTTACCGTTTATTAGCATCGTCGGACACTTACTTTTTATTGGAGGTACATCTCGAAACTGGTCGTCATCATCAAATCCGATGTCAGTTGGCTAAAATGGGTTGCCCTATTAAAGGAGATTTAAAATACGGCTTTGCACGTTCAAATCCAAATGGAGGAATTAGCTTACATGCTCGCCATGTGGCATTTACACACCCTGTATCCAAAGAATTAATCGAAATTACAGCCCCTACTCCTACCGATGATGCTTTGTGGAATGCATTTTTGAGGACAGTTTAAAATTTTCAGGTCAAAAAGATATCAATTTTTAATGGTGATTTCTCAATTTACCAATAATTGAGGTGTTTCGTATGTGCCACATTTTTAGTAATTTTGTGCGAAAATTTTAAAATACACATTATGGAACAAAATTCGAATAAATCAGCCATGCAAAACGGACTAATTGCAGGTGCAATGATTGCCGTAAAATTTCTTATAACTGCTATAAAAATACCCGTTCTTTCGTCATTTTCAATATTCTTATCAATTGGTATTATTGTTTTTCTTTACATGGCCACTAAAAAATTTCGTGATTCACAAGCTGTGCAAGGCATGACTTTTAATCAAGCATTTGGATATGTTTTCAGAGTATATATTTACGGAGCAGTTGTTGGCTCGTTGGTTATGCTAATTTATGCTTTACTTAATGCTGATTTTTTGGCTGTAATGCTTAACGATACTTTAATGATTTACGAAAAACTGAATATAAATATCGATGATAAAACCTATGATATTCTGAATGCAGTTTTCAAACCAGCTCCTTATGCATTGTTTAATATTTTTGGCAGTACACTAGTAGCAGCATTTTGGGGGTTGATTTTAGCTTTGTTTTTGAAAAAAGAAAAAAGTATTTTTGAAGAATAAAAATAAGACAACAGATGATAGACATCAGAACTACAAATTTCAATCAATAACGCACAAAGTGCAAATAACAGCGGAGCAAAAATGGATATTTCAGTAATTGTACCACTTTACAACGAGGACGAATCGCTCGTGAAACTTTACGAATGGATTGAAAAGGTAATGATTACCAACAAATTCACTTTCGAAGTTATTTTTGTAAACGATGGAAGTACCGATCGTTCGTGGCAAGTGATTGAGGAGTTAAAACTCAAATATGAAACTGTGCGTGGTATAAAATTCAGAAATAATTATGGCAAATCGCCCGCTTTGTATTGTGGCTTTAAAGCAGCCAAAGGCGATGTGGTAATTACCATGGATGCGGACCTTCAGGATAGCCCTGATGAAATTCCTGAACTTTACAGCATGGTTATGCAAGATGGTTTTGACCTTGTATCGGGATGGAAAAAAAAGCGTTACGACTCAAAACTGGCTAAAAACATACCTTCGAAAATTTACAATGCCACTGCTCGTAAAGTAACTGGATTGAAACTTCATGATATGAACTGTGGATTAAAGGCCTATAAAAATATTGTGATAAAAAACATAGAAGTATATGGCGAAATGCATCGTTATATTCCATATTTAGCAAAAAATGCTGGATTCAAAAAAATTGGCGAAAAAGTGGTAGAGCATCGCAAGCGTGAGTTTGGCGAAACCAAATTTGGCTTAAGCCGCTTCGTAAATGGTTATTTGGATTTAATTAGTTTATGGTTTTTATCTCGTTTTGGCAAGAAACCCATGCATTTTTTTGGTATGGTAGGTAGTATGATGTTTTTGTTAGGTTTTTTTGCTACAGTTGCCGTAATTGTAAACAAATTAATTTGCTTATATAATCATGTACCTGCACCATTGGTTACTAATACACCATTTTTCTATTTATCATTATTAGCTATGGTGCTTGGCACGCAGTTGTTCCTCACTGGTTTTATCGGCGAATTAATTGCCCGAAATTCTACCGAACGCAATAATTATTTAATCGAAACAGAGATTTGATTTTCATTTAACTAATTTGCAAATGGTTATGAACGAGATACTTCAAATTACGATTCCTGCTCTTTTGGTGTTAATTACGGCCTATATCTTACTAGATAAAATGCTCAAAAACGACCAAAATCGACGAAATTACGAACTTCGCAAAACAAGCAAATCGGTGACTACGCCTCTCCGATTACGCGCTTATGAGCGATTAATGCTTGTAATTGAACGTACTACGCCAAACAAAATTATTTTAAATATCATTCAGCCCGAAATGACTTGTTTTGGATTACAGGCTCAGTTACTTTCCAATATTCGCGAGGAATTTAGTCATAATGTTTCGCAACAAATATATGTTAGTAACGAACTTTGGACTGCAATAAGAGCCACTGAAGAGAGTTTAATAAAATTGATTACTATGTGTTCTTCACAATTTTTGCCTGAAATGCCTGCAACAGCCTTAGCCGAACGCATTATTGAAATTTATACACAAAGCGAAAAATCGCCAGGTGAAATTGCAGCCGAAATACTAAAAAAAGAAGTTAGGGAAATGATGTGGTGATGTGGTTATATAATAATTTGATAATTAAAGAGATTAAGAAAAAGGATATTTGATATGATTAGATTTTTATTTTTTGTAGCATTAGTTTTTTTTACGGCATGCTCGTCGACCGACGAGTGTCACGTAGAAAAAACGGTTAGCTTAAAAATGAATATTTATAAAAAAACAAGTTCCACAGACACTTCATTAAGCATTGACAGTTTATGGGTTAATGGATTATCCAAAGATTCTTTTTTGTATAAAAATTCAAAATCCATAAGTTCAATTAATGTTCCATTAAACATATCGAAACTTCAATCTGATTTTGTTATTCAGTTTAATACTGAAAAAGACACATTGTCAGTATTTTATTCCAATAATGATGCGTATTTTATTTCGTTGCCATGTGGTTGTATTGTAACTCATTCCATCGACGAAGTCATTTCTACGCACCATTTTATAGATTCAATTCGTATTGTACAACGCGACGTTATAAATGTAGATGCAGAACATATTAAGATTTTTCATAATTAGTTTGTTCTGTTTTTCAAGCATTTTCAGTGCAAATGCTCAAGCAAACAAAAACAAAGTCGATTCAGTCATAAAAGCCAGTTATAGAGGCTTTAGAGTTGATATCGACTTAGCAACTTTAGCTTCGAACTTAATCAACAATGGTGAAAAATATGGGTACGAAGCTGGTGTGTATGTTGATTTGAAACATAAATATTTTCCAGCACTCGAAATTGGATATGGTGGAGCTGATAAAATATCAACCTCAGGTATGGCGTTTTCTGGAAAAGGAATGTACACACGCTTGGGAGTTGATTTTAATTTAATAAAACCAAAAAAAGACAAAGTGCCAATAAATAATATTTTCTTTGCTGGTGCAAGAATTGCTTTTTGTCCTTTTAAATACGAATATTCAAATATAACAATACAAGATAATTATTGGAATCAAACCATTACACATACCGCAAAAAATGAGCAAATAACATCAGTATGGTTCGAGATTGTAGCAGGTATGCGTGTGGAAATTTCTCGCAACATATATATGGGATGGACTGTTCGGAATAAAAAATTGTTCGGACAAGATGTTACTGGTACACTAACCCCTTGGTATATCCCAGGATTCGGTTTAAAAGGAGAAGGAAAAAACTGGGGAGTGAATTATTCTATTGGGTATCGATTTTAGTTTATAAGGTTTATAAAGTTTATAAGGTAAAATACAATTTTCAAATTAAAAACAAACAACAACCAAATAACAACAATTTTTTATGAATTCAATTGAAGTATTAAATCGTGCAGCCGACAATATTCGCATTCTAGCGGCTTCGGCAGTCGAAAAAGCGAAATCTGGTCACCCAGGTGGTGCCATGGGTGGTGCTGATTTTATCAACGTGCTTTACACCGAGTTTTTGGAATACGATCCTAAAAATCCGAAATGGGAAGGTCGCGACCGCATGTTCTTGGATCCAGGACACATGTCGCCTATGCTTTACTCTGTTTTGGCTTGTACAGGAAAGTATTCAATGGACGAATTAGCTCAATTCCGTCAGTGGGACAGTCCAACTCCAGGACACCCTGAAGTGGATATAATGCGTGGGGTTGAAAATACTTCGGGTCCTCTCGGACAAGGTCACACATACGCCGTTGGTGCTGCCATAGCAGCTAAATTCCTCAAAGCACGTTTTGGTGAAGTGATGAGCCAAACTATTTATGCTTACATTTCGGATGGTGGTGTGCAGGAAGAAATTTCGCAAGGCGCTGGTCGTTTGGCTGGTCACTTGGGATTGAATAACTTGGTTATGTTTTACGATTCGAACGACATTCAGTTATCAACTGAAACAAAAGATGTTACAACTGAAGATACAGCAGCAAAATACCTTTCGTGGGGTTGGAAAATAATTGAAATTAATGGTAACGATGCAGTTCAAATTCGTGCTGCTTTGACCGAAGCGAAAGCCGAAACTTCAAAACCAACACTTATTATTGGTAAAACCATTATGGGAAAAGGTGCTCGCAAAGCCGATGGTTCAAGTTTCGAAAACCAATGTGCAACTCACGGTATGCCGTTGAGTGAGTGTGGTGCTTCGTATGCTGAGTCAATCAAAGTATTAGGTGGCGATCCTGAAAATGCATTTGTGCTTTTCGAAGAAACAAAAGCGCTTTATGCAAAACGTGCTGCTGAACTGGAATCTATTGTTGCTGCTAAATATGCTGCTAAAGCTGAATGGGCAAAAGCAAATCCGGAATTAGCTGCTAAATTAGAAACTTTCTTCTCGGGCAAAGCTCCTCAGGTAAATTGGGATGCAGTAGTTCAAAAACCAGGACAAGCAACTCGTGCTGCTTCGGCAACAGTTTTGGCTGAATTGGCAAAACAAGTTGAAAATATGGTAGTTTCGAGTGCCGACTTGTCGAACTCTGATAAAACGGATGGTTTCCTTAAAAACACAAAAGCATTTACAAAAGACGATTTCTCTGGTGCATTCCTTCAGGCTGGCGTTGCTGAATTGACTATGGCTTGTGTTTGTATTGGTATGAGTTTGCACGGTGGTGTAATTCCGGCTTGTGCTACTTTCTTTGTTTTCTCCGATTACATGAAACCTGCTGTTCGTATGGCTGCTTTGATGGAGCAACCAGTGAAATTTATTTGGACACACGATGCATTCCGCGTAGGTGAAGATGGGCCAACTCACGAACCTGTGGAGCAAGAAGCTCAAATCCGCTTGATGGAAAAACTGAAAAACCACAAAGGACATAACTCAATGTTGGTTCTTCGTCCTGCTGATGTGGAAGAATGTACTGTTAGCTGGCGTATGGCAATGGAAAATACACACACACCAACTGCATTAATCCTTTCTCGTCAGAATATTGTGGATCTTCCTTCGGCTAATGGTCGCAAAATGGATGCTGCTCAGGCAGAAAAAGGTGGTTATATTGTTGAATGTGATGGTAATCCGGATGTGATTTTAGTTGCTTCGGGTTCTGAAGTTTCTACTTTGAACGAAGGTGCAGCATTACTTAGAGCCGATGGTGTAAAAATCCGTTTGGTATCAGTACCTTCCGAAGGTTTATTCCGCAGTCAATCAGCCGAATATCAGGAAAGTGTACTTCCAAAAAACGCAAAGATTTTTGGACTTACTGCCGGTTTACCAGTTAACCTTTTAGGTTTAGTTGGTGCTAACGGTAAAATTTGGGGATTGGAATCGTTCGGTTTCTCAGCACCATTCAAAGTGTTGGACGAAAAACTTGGTTTCAACGGTAAAAACGTGTACGAGCAAGTAAAGAAAATGTTATAAATGGACATTTTCTCAATCATAATTATTGGCATCGGCCTTGCTATGGACTGTTTTGCAGTTTCCATAAGCAAGGGCGTGTGCCTTAAAAAATTTAAACTCAAAAAAGCTTTCCGTATGGCAATGCTTTTTGGTTTATTTCAAGGGCTTATGCCACTCATCGGTTATTTTGCGGGTTTTAGTTTTGCAAAGCAATTATCCGACTACGATCATTGGATTGCTTTTGCATTATTGGGTGGAATAGGTCTGAAAATGTTTATTGAAGGCTTAAAACCTATAGATCCTCATTGCGAAATAAAAACCGATCCATTTAAATGGAAACTATTATTTGCATTGGCACTAGCTACAAGTATCGATGCATTGGCTACTGGAATTGTCTTTGTGCCTTACCCAACAAAAATTGCTTTTGCAGTAATTACCATTGGTTTTGTAAGTTTCCTCTTTTCTATAATTGGTGTGTATCTTGGTGTACATTTCCGACAAAAAATAAAAATTAATGCAGAACTTCCGGGAGGAATAATTCTAATTAGTATTGGTTTAAAAATACTTCTGGAACATTTATTAAATTTCTGAATTCACTATTCAGCACAAAATTTCAAATCATGTCTTATTTAAAAAAATCGTTTTTGTTTTTATCTTTATTTCTTTCCTTTTCATTTCTTTCGGCTATAGAGCCCACTTCAAGTTACAAATTGTATGGTTTTGTTCGGAACGATTTGTATTTTAATTCTCGTCAAAATACTGAAGCATTGGATGGCTTGTTCAATATGATTCCGAGACCAATTGAACTGAATACAGCAGGTGTTGATAAATATGATGTTCCAAATTCTCAAATGTTAAGTATTTCTACTCGCTTAGGTATAGATTTTATTGGAACGCAGATACTTGGAGCTAAATCAACTGCCAAAATTGAGTGCGATTTTGCAGGTGTTTCTTCAACTTATTATATTGTTCGTCTTCGTCAGGCATTTTTAAAATTAAACTGGAACAAAACAGAATTGCTGGTAGGTCAAACCTGGCATCCTATGTTTGCAAACTTACAACCTATAACACCAGCTTTAAGCGTAGCAACACCTTTTCAACCTTTTAACCGTAGTCCACAAATACGTGTAACCCAAAAATTAGGAGATAAACTGTCAATTCTGGCTTCAGCTTCGTATCAAATGCAATATATGAATCAAGGACCAATTGGACCGAGTGTGAGTTATATGAAAACGGGTTTATTGCCAAGTTTACACCTTGGTATGGATTATAAATCAAAAAGTATTGTCGCCGGTTTTGGACTCGATGGAAAATCATTAAATATTAATAATGTTCGATTTAACTCAGGTGCAGCAGTGGCTTATGCAGGATTTACAAATAAAAAATTTCAAGTGCGTGCAAAAACAGTTTTAGGTCAAAACATGTGCGATTATTTAATGGTTGGAGGTTATGGACTTAGCAAAGATGCAACTGACAGTAAGGCCGATTATACCAATTTTACAAGCACTACTTCGTGGTTAAGCGTGGCTTACGGCGCGAAAATACAAGTTGGAATTTATGGTGGTTTTATAAAAAATTTGGGTTCAAGAAAGGAATTATTGCTTACTTCAGGTAAAGTAACTGCCTATGGTAATGGATATTATGATGCAACTCAATTGTTGTTATCTAAACTTTACAGAATTGCTCCACATATTACATACAATTTACCCAATTTCAGACTTGGATTTGAATATGAGTTAACAAATGCCACTTATGGAACTATTCAAACAAATGGTAAAGTTATTAACCCGTATGATGTGAATAATCATCGTGCATTAGCAACTATAAGTTATATTTTCTAAGTTTGAATTATATTGAACTATAAGGCTCCTAATAAATTGATTATCAATTATTAGGAGTTTTTTTTATTTAATACTTTTGGGTGTAGTAGTTTGAAACTCCTTAAGGTAAAAAGGTTCAAAATAAGCTACATCAACAAATTCGCTATTGTTAAACGCCTTTTCGGCTTTAGGAATCATAAACTCAGCAGTAGGATAAATATTATCAATAAATGTAGCATTGGGATGAGTTATTGTAGTTTTACACTTATCTGCACCATTACCAAAGAAAACAACTTCAGACTCATTTAATATATCGCTATAGGAATTCATGTCAATAATATCGGCTTGAATATCTCGCACAATATCTCCATTTGCATTATAAATAGCCGCATAAACTTCCATTCGGCGCGCATCAATCATAGGGCAATACAATGCATTTTTTTTATTATTAACTGCTAATGCTGCCAAAGTCATAATTTCGAGTGTGCTCACAGCAATAAGCGGTATACTTAAACCATAGCAAAGACCTTTAGCGGTAGAAACACCAATACGTAAGCCTGTATAGGAGCCTGGACCTGCACTAACGGCAATTGCATCCAGTTTTCCATTTTGTTTTTTTAGGTATTGTAAAGCATCTTCAATAAAAGGACTTAACATAGTGGCATGGTTCATTCCTTCCATATTTTTTTTAAGAAAAATACAGTTGCCATCCAAACTCAAAGCCACTGAGCATACATTAGTAGATGTTTCGATATGTAGTAAAGTCATTAAAAAATAATTAAAACTGAATATATCGACATAAAAAGTATCTAAAACTACAAAAAATTTGGTCAGATAAAAAATATTTACCTGACCATATATATATATATATATATATATATATTAAAATTGTACAATTATCAATTTACCAATTTCTTTTCGATTGCATAATGTGTTAGTTCCACATTGTTCTTTACATTAAGCTTTTCGAATATACGCAAACGATAAGTAAATACTGTAGAAATGCTTAAGCCAAGTTCATCAGCAATATCTTTTGCCTTTATACCTGATACAATTTTAATCAATATTTCGCGTTCTCTATTCGAAAGCAAATCATGCGGATCACTATCCGATTCTGGGATAACATCAAATGCCAATTGCTCAGCAAGTGCAGCGCTTATATACCTGCCTTTAAGGTTAATTTTATGTATCGCTACAACCAACTCTTCAAGAGCTGTATCCTTACATAAATAGCCTGAAGCACCCGATTTTAAAGTTTTTAAAGCAAACTTATCCTCGGGGTGTATACTTAAAACAAGTATATGTAACTTAGGTCGAAGTGCTTTAATATCCATGAGTAAATCTATGCCGTTTCTTCCAGGCATGTTCATGTCAAGCAACATAATGTCACATTCTACCTTACGTATTTTGTCGATTGCTTGAGCTCCATTTTGAGCTTCGCCAACTACAAGAATATCTGATTCTTCTTTGAGAATCATTTTGAGGCCTTCACGAATTATTTCGTGATCATCAACAATAAATACTTTAATCATAAATTCGAAATTAGTGTGTGGTTACCAATAAAAAGTATTTAGCAAGATAACTAAAGATATAAACAACTGTTATTCAATAAATTAATTTAATTGAACAGTGAATATAAGATATATGAAATTTAAATATTCGTTTTAGAACAAGTTAATAAGTGCAAATATAACAAATATTCTAACTAATTGCAAAATATTTTGATTTTTATTCGAAAATGAATAAAAAAATAATTTTTGTCTAATTTAAGAAGTTAAAGTTATGTTGATTTCAATGTAAATTAAAATTACAGAATCGAACAAAGAATGAATTAACCCATTATTATGTTTTCTTTCACATAGTGAATCATATCGAGATTTGAATTCAGTTTTAAATTTTCAAAAATCTTTTTTCGGTATGTAAAAACAGAAACAATACTTAATTTTGTTTTAGCAGCTATATCTTTAATATCCATGCCTTTATAAAGCATAATGAGTATATTAGTTTCTAAATCACTTAATTTTTGTAATTCATCTTGCTCACTAAATATTGATTTGAAAGCCAATGCTTCGGCATACTCAGGACTAATATAACGGCCTGTAGTGTGTGTTTTCCGAATTGCCGAAATAATTTCGTTAATAGCTGAATCTTTGCATAAATATCCTGCAGCACCTAATTTGTATGCTCTGAGTGCTGATTTTTGTTCAGGATTTATACTCATGATTATGGCTTTAATTTCGGGTCGTAATTTTTGTAAATCAACCAATAATTGATAGCCATTTTTTCCAGGTAAATACAAATCAACCAACATTACGTCGCAAGCAATACTATCAAGTCGTTGAAGTACCTCTTCGGATGATCGTGCTTCACCTGTAATATTAATGTCATTAATATCTTTTACAAGCTTTTTAAATCCTTCTCTGACAATTTCGTGATCGTCAACTAAAAATACATTTATCATAAACTACATGATTTAATAAGTTTCTGTCGGCCAAGGAACCTTGATTCATCTCATCGACTATAACTTTGATCGTTACGTTTTATGGATTCAAATATACGTTATATTTTAATAGTTGCTACAAAATTTTAATTGTCATATTTTTATAATTTGATTGTATTATTTACTACAAATATCCTATAAAAGCCATTTTCATTTTTGAAATTATTACGTGAAACACCATTAACATGCAGTTAATAAGCAAGATAGAAATGCATATTCGAAATCGAAGTAACAAAATTTTTTTACTTTAAAATTTTGAAAGTTTTGAACTTATGGAATAACTTGTGTTCAGAGCAATTTTAAATAGAAATTAATCCGTTATAATTGTTTGAAAAGGTGGGCAAACTTTACATATTTAACGATATTTAATATATAAAAAAGGCAAAATCAATCCTATGTTGCTTTAAAATAAAATAAATGCTACACAAAATCAGAATTATAACTACTCAATTATGCTATTAATAGGGATGCCGTTTCGGATATTTGAAACAATTTATTAATTTTGATTTGATTTTTGTGCTCGAAACCATGCCAAAAAAAAGTTTATTTCTACTGCATCCATCACGCTTCCTAGCGTTTGGTAAATAGAACCATCTTCTATAGTTTCCATAAGTTTCATTGCATTTTCGCGTTTTTCTTTAGTAATAAACTGATTAATATTCAGATTTCCCAACGCAATAAACCTACCCAAATGAGAGCAAACAGTGGAAAGAGCCAAACTCCGCTCAGAAGCTATTTCATGTATTGTTTTACCAGCTTTAAACAGTTCGTAAGTTGCCCGATGCGAATCGCCTTTTTGTTTTTTCTCTTTGACTTCGACAGGTGCTTTTTCCTTTTTGGAACTTTTAGTTTCAAGTTTTTCATGCATAGCCGAATTCAAATTATTGACTTTGCAGTATTTTTGAATTAACTCCAGAAAAAGCGGACCATATTTTTCGACTTTTGCAGGTCCAAAACCTTTAATTCTAAGTAAATCGGCATTTGTAAGTGGTAAAAAATCAGCCATTTCCAACAAAGTATCGCTACCAGCTACAATGTAAATTGGCAAATTTCGAGGTTCGCATATTTCGTTTCGAAGCGTCAACAATTCGTAATAGAGAGTTGGGTTTTTAGATACAATCGACTTCGATTTGCCAGTTTTAGTGTATGCATTTACTTCAAAATCAGGTAAAAGGAATGAATTTTTGATTGAAAAATAATTTTCGACTGTAAATGGATTTTTCAAGCCTTTAAATACATGTTTTTTCTGTGCTATATATGCAAAGTTGGCACGTAACTGATCGTTGTACTCGCGTGCATTATCGCGACTATCGGTATTTGCAGGTGATTGACGAAATGTTTCGAGCAAAAATTCAATTTTTTCGGTAAAAAACAAAGTTGCAGCTTGTAATCGTTCGGCTAAATACTCTTCGTTCACTTCTACTGCTTGAAAAATACGATTTAATTGTACCTGAAATTTATCAGCAACCTCTTGAATTTGTTGTAGTTGCGTTAAAATATTTTTC
>JBMOHZ010000017.1:0-17076 GCA_049317585.1 Paludibacter sp. | reverse complement strand
ACCTTTGCTCAGCGAGCGAAAAATTATTGGCGATCCAAATCCTGATTTTATTTATGGTATGACCAATAATTTGAGGTATAAAAACTTCAATTTGAATATTTTCCTACAGGGCTCGCAAGGTAACGATATTTACAATGCTTCGCGCATGGAAACCGAAGGGATGTACGACGATAAAAACCAATCGACAGCTGTACTCGACCGCTGGAAACGTCCGGGAATGGTAACATATATGCCAAAAGCATCGGCCACCAAAGAGAATTTATTACCTTCGACCCGATTTGTTGAGGATGGTAGTTACTTGCGAATAAAAGCGTTGACATTATCGTATAATTTTGAAAAAAGTTGGCTTAAAGCAATAAAAATGAGTAAAATACAAGCCTATTTTACAGCTCAAAATTTACTTACTTTGACTAACTACAAAGGATTTGACCCGGAAGTAAATCAGTATGGTGGTTATGCTCCTGTACAAGGTGTTGATTATGGTACTTATCCACAATCAAAAAACTATGTTTTTGGTATTAATGTTGAATTTTAATTAGCAATAAGAAAGATATTTATGAAAACAATCCTAAAGTTATTAGTTATAAGTTCGTTTGCCTTTATGCTAACTGCTTGTGATATCAATTTAGAGCCTATTTCGGAAAAAACCGAACTAAATACAGGAGGAACAACAAACACGGGGTCAACCGTGAAGTATAAAGATAGAGCAGAAATGAAATCGCAGTACGATTATATGTACAACATGCTATCGGGCGATAAAATTGAAGCATATATACTCGATATGTTGGTGTATGTTGATAGTCATGCCGACAATGCATATCGTGGCGCTACCGACCTTGAGTTGGCACAATTGGAACAACAAAACCAAAATGGTAATAATAAGAATATTAACCGCGATTGGGGTCAGTATTTTTCGATGATTGGAACTGCAAATAGTGTCATTTGTAATATCGATTCGGTACCGGATGCTACCTTAACACAAGCTGAACGTAAGCAGTGGAAAGCTGAAGCGTTGATACTTCGCTCTATGGTTTATTTCGACATTGTTCGTCTATGGGGCGATGTGCCATTGGTATTGATAGAGCCACCAGCAATTTCGGCAGCCAATATTGAAGAAGTTTATCCATTGTACTATCCAAAACGTGACTCGGTAGCAAAAGTGTACCGTCAGATAGTTAAGGATTTGAACACAGCACTTGAACCGGGCGGAGCTCCTGCCATTAACAATACAAATAAGTTTGTACTTTCTCGCACACTTGCATACGGACTTTTGGCCAAAATTTATGCTGAAAAAGAAATCCGCGATTACGATAAAGTGATTCAATACTGTGCTGAGGTGGAAAAAGATGTTACTTTAGTACCAAAATATGGCGACTTATTTGATATGAATTCGACGAATACAGATTTGAAAAACAGGAATACTTCCGAATCAATTTTCGAAATTACATTTGGCGGTGGAGGAAACTGGATAACATGGATGTGTGGCATTGATTTGGCAACTTCGAGTAGTAAATACGACTGGAAAAAGTGGTTTACTCCTTCGCGCGATTTGGTAAATGCATTTGATGCACAAAAAGATACAGAACGAAAAAATCAAACCATAGTTCGTGCTGCGGTTGAATGGAGTTTGCATTATCCGGCTAAAGATTATCCATTTATGTACAAGTATCGCTCTAAATATCACAGTTATATCAAAATGCGTTTAGCCGATATTTT
The DNA here is from genome assembly GCA_049317585.1 of Paludibacter sp. Classification (GTDB taxonomy): domain Bacteria; phylum Bacteroidota; class Bacteroidia; order Bacteroidales; family Paludibacteraceae; genus Paludibacter. Next base: position 15,360 of record JBMOHZ010000017.1, on the reverse strand, counting down.
GTTGTTGAAAGCAGAAGCCCTAGTTGAGCAAAACAAACTGGCCGAAGCAGCTGCAATTGTAAACACCATTAGGACAAGAGCAAAATTAGCAAACCTTACAACTGATATTAGCTCGTCGAAAGAAAAAATGGCCGATGCAGTATTGAATGAACGTCGTTTGGAACTGGCATTTGAAGGACATCGCTGGTTCGACCTTGTAAGAACAGGCAAAGTTATCAGTGTAATGAACACGTTAAATAGTCGTGATTCAGGCCGGTTGCCTATGAATTTGGTTACTCAGGAGAACACAATTTTACCAATTCCGCAACCGCAGATTGATAAAAACCCTTCGATGATTCAAAATCCGGGCTATTAATTGAATTAAGAATTAATATTTAAAAATTAATACGTTAATAATATGAATATCATACATAAATATTTAGCAATAACAAGCATACTTATTGGAGTATTTTCGTGTACCAACGAGGATATTGTGGTACGTTATGCATCATCGACACCCAATATAGACACGGCTCTTGTCAACGAAACGACCATCACTTATGGCGATTCAATTCACTTAAAAGTAGCAGTATCGGATATGGTTGCACCTCTATCAACATTAAAAATCAGAGTAGTGGTAAACAACGAAATAGTAGCCTCTGAAACAGTGAGAACCAAGGGGAATAAATCAAGTATAAACAAAGCATTTTGGGTGCCTTTTGTAGCTAATCGACCACATAATGCGGCTGTAAAAATTTATCTGACTTCGACCAACGTTTCGGGTATCGAAAAAGATTCCATTGTAAACACAACCATTGCAAAAAGGCCGGTAATTACAGATTTATACCTCGTACCCGATTTTGGTCAGGGAGCAACAAGTAAGTTAACTTTGGTAAATGCAGATAGTTTAATTTACAAAGCAACGGGGTTGCTTTTGAGCACTTCAATAAGCTATAAAATTGCTACAAAAATTAATGGCTTTAAACGAATCGACTGGACAGGTTTGGTTTTTGGTAAAGTTGGCGACGGCATAGGCTTGGTGAATGCAACTGGTGAATCAATCACTTCAACAGATGGCTCATTAGTAGGTATATCTATTTTTACATTCGATGCTTTACAGTTTAAAACAAAAGTAGGCGGCAAATTGCTCGAACCAGTAAAAACCTTGGATATAAATGCCGATTTACTTGCAAGTCCAACAACCCTTAATAACAGCACAAACTTTAGAGGTGGCAATGTATATTTTGGTGAAAATGTTGAAGTTACATTTACTGGCATTAGTGGAAACTTAGCCAATCAAATCTCACCCGATTATTTTCAAGTTACCGGAACAAACACAGCTAAGTTCTTAGGAAAAACAGGTTTATACAAAGCCTATTACCTTACAACAGCTAATTTCCTTTATATCGAGCCCCTTCCCGAAACGCTTTACCCAGATGTATTGTGGGTTTGCGGTACTGGATACGGAAGACCTTCGTCGCCTTACGAATCAACAGCAAGTTGGAACTGGAATAGTCCATTGGATTATTATCCTGCACGATTAGTGTCGCCCGGAGTATATCAGGTAACCATGTATTGTAAAAACGAACCAAGTACGGATACCAATATTTATGGTAAACTCGATTTCAAATTCTTCCATAAACGAGGTTGGTGGGACGGACATGAAACATGGGTTGATGATTACACTGTTCAAGCTCCATTCCTTGGACCAAAAGGAGTTGGAGGTAATGTAAAAGTGATGTCGGCTACAGTTCTTGAAGGTGTCTATAAATTTACGTTAGATACAAATGCAAAAACTTTAAAATACGAAAAGTTAAATTAATCCGTTTAAATAATTGCTATAAGGGGAAGTTAATTCTTCCCCTTTATTGCTTTAAATAATTATTGCTCAATAAATTCATTTTTATGCTTAAGAACAAATTTTCCATTTTGGCACTTTTTTCGTTGCTTCTTTCATTTAATTCGTGCAAAGCCGAAGTTGTAATACCACCTGTAGAGCCTCCAAAAAAGGCAGATGTAGAAATGAATGTTACTACTGCCAATAAATCGATGTTATTTACAAGCATTCCGCTTAATTTTAACACGAAGCCCAACATGGCAATCGAATCAACAATTTACATGAATCCATCCGAAAAATTTCAGACAATAGATGGATTTGGTGCAGCAATAACCGGTTCAAGCTGTTATAATCTGCTTAAGATGACACAGGCAAACCGAACAAAGTTATTAAAAGAAACTTTCGACCCCGCCACTGGCATGGGTTATAGTTATATTCGTATTTCCATTGGATGTTCCGATTTTTCGATGGACGAATATACTTGCTGCGACAAGCCAGGAATTGAAAACTTTGCCATTCACGAACTGGATCGTCGTGATCTTTTTCCGATTTTAAAAGAAATATTGGCTATTAATCCATCGCTCAAAATATTAGCTTCGCCTTGGACTAGTCCACGATGGATGAAAGTAAATAATCTGACGGAGTTAAAACCTTACAATTCGTGGACAAGTGGTCAATTGAACCCAGCTTATTATCAGGATTATGCCACTTATTTCGTGAAATTTATTCAGGCTATGGCTTCCGAAGGTTTTGTAATAAATGCTATAACGATTCAAAATGAACCGTTAAACAGAGGTAATTCGGCATCGCTATATATGAGTTGGCAGGAGCAAGCAGCATTTATAAAAAACGCACTTGGACCAAAATTTGCTGCTGCAGGGATAACTACAAAAATCTGGGCATTCGACCATAATTACGATTATGACAGAATTGCCGATCAGGTTAGTTATCCGGTAAAAATGTATGCCGACCCTGAAGTAGCTAAATACATCGAAGGTGCTGCCTACCATGCTTATGGGGGCGATAAAAGCGAATTATTGAATGTACACAATGCATTTCCGAATAAAAATCTTTATTTCACTGAAATGTCTATTGGCACATGGAATTATAGTTTTGATGGCGACTTAATGTGGAGTATGCGCGAAATAGGAATTGGCACACTTAATAATTATGGAAAGGCCGTAATGGTTTGGAATTTTATTCTCGACGAAAAAGGTGCACCAAATCGACCAGGAGGTTGCACAACCTGTTATGGTGCAGTTGATATTAATACAAAAAACTACGCCACACTCGACCGAAAATCGCATTTCTACATGATTGGACATTTATCCAAAGCAATTTCGCCTAATGCAACTCGCATTGGCACTACAGGCTTTAAGGCATCCGGATTATATTACACTGCTGTAGAAAATACAGATGGAACGTATGGCTTGGTATTGCAAAACGATACACAGACAGCTATTAAAGTTACTGTCGACGACAATACTCATTCGTTCTTATACAATATACCAGCTAAAAGTTTGGTCTCAGCACGCTGGAAGAAGTAACAAGAAAACACAATAACTTTACAAAATAATAGTTAAAAGGTGCGTTTTGTAAAATATCAAAAGTAAAATGATTTGATTTTTTTTGATTTGAAACTGAACATGATTCAATCAAATTTGTTCTTAATAAAACTTTGTATGTATTTCAATTTTGTTTAGTCAAAATTGAAATACTCAAAGTTTAAACTTTAAATCAACAAAAATCATTTTATGAGTTACGAAAAAGAGAAAACAGTCTATTATCCAACCCAAGAAGTAGTAGATCAGGCCAATGTAAAAGAATACGATGCTTTATATCAATATTCTATTGAAAACCGGGAAAAATTTTGGGCAGAACAAGCCGAAAAACTTTCATGGTTCAAGAAATGGGATAAAGTTCTTGAAGATTCAAACCCTCCTTTCTACAAATGGTTTAGTGGCGCTAAAACAAATATTGTTTTTAATGCCATAGACCGACATCAACACACCGAAGTTCGCAACAAAATAGCACTTATCTGGGAAGGTGAGCCCGGAGAAGTTCGTACTTTTTCGTATCATGCTCTGAACAGAGAAGTTTGTCAGTTTGCCAACATACTCAAAAGCATGGGCGTCAATAAAGGCGATGTTGTTACGATTTACATGCCTCAATTACCCGAACAGATTTTTGCCATGCTTGCTTGTGCTAAAATTGGTGCTGTACACAGTGTAGTTTATGGTGGATTTAGCCACGAAGCTTTAGCCGACAGGATTAACGATGCCAACAGTCGTGTTGTAATAACAGCCGATGGTGGATACAGACGCGGTAAAGTGGTTGAAATGAAGTCGATAGTAAACAAAGCCATGGAACTTTCGCCCACCATGGAAATATGCATTACTGTAAAAAGAACAAACACGGACGTTTATATGGAAAACGGTCGCGATTATTGGTACCAAGACCTTGTGGCATTGCCCATTGCATCTACCAAATGCGAAACTGAAGTAATGGAGTCAGACGATATGCTGTTTTTACTTTACACCTCCGGCTCTACAGGCCGACCAAAAGCAATGATGCACACACATGGTGGATACAGTGTTTATACGGCAACCACTCACAAACTAGTATTCGATATAAAACCCGACGATAGATATTGGTGTGCAGCCGATCCGGGTTGGATTACCGGACATAGCTACATTGTGTACGGACCATTGATGAATGGCGCAACCATAATCATGTACGAAGGTGCTCCAACTTATCCATACCCTGACAGATGGTGGAAAATGGTGGAAAAATATGGTATTAATATTTTATATACTTCACCTACAGCTATACGCGGGTTAATGCGTTTTGGCGATTCGTGGCCAAACCGTAACGATTTAAGTTCGCTCCGACTGCTTGGTTCTGTTGGCGAACCAATTAATCCGGAAGCGTGGAAATGGTATCACGAGGTAATTGGTAACAGTAAATGTCCGATTATGGATACCTGGTGGCAAACCGAAACTGGAGGATTTATGATTACACCATTGCCAATAACGCCTTTAAAGCCCGGTTCAGGAACAAAACCATTTTTCGGAAACGAAATATCGGTTGTGGACGATGACGGAAATGATGTAAAAGCAAACGAAGAAGGTACGTTAGTTATTAAATCGCCATGGCCGGGAATGACAGCTGGAATTTTTAAATCGCCTGAACGATTCTTAGATATTTATTGGGAGAAATATAAAAAACAAGGTTGGTATTTGACCGGCGATTCGGCTAAAAAAGACGAAGATGGTTATTTTTGGATAATTGGCCGTACCGACGATGTTATAAAAGTAAGCGGATACCGACTTGGAAGTGCTGAAATTGAAAGCGTTATGATAAGTCATCCAGCGATAGCCGAATCGGCAGCCGTGGCTTTACCGCATCCGGTAAAAGGAAACTGCATACATATTTTTGCAATTCTCAGGATTGGGTATGAAGTCAAGCCCGAATTGGAACAAGAGTTGGTTAACTTTATGGTTACACACATGGGGCCAATTGCAAAACCGGAGGCTATCACTTTTATAGATCAGCTCCCTAAAACCCGAAGTGGTAAAATAATGCGTCGAGTGCTTAAAGCCAGAGCATTGGGTTTACCCGAAGGCGATTTGAGCACACTAGAGGAATAAAAAACTTGAAATAACGTTTCAAAAATAACCGACTGACTTTCATTCTGAAAATCAGTCGGTTTTTATTTTTAAATCATATCTCTGACAATAATAACCCTCATTTTTCAAATTTACAAACGAAACCATATTCTGTCAATTAAAATGTTTATATTTGTACTTCGATATTTGAACATAAATTTAAATAAACTCATGAATATTAAGTATTTAATAATCATTCTCATTCAATGTAGTTCTGTTTTACAGCCCGTCTTTTCTAATGTAAATAACCCTTCGGTTACAACATTTGCTGCCGGTGCCGATGTTGGCTGGCTCACCGAAATGGAAGCTTCCAACAAAAAGTTTTACACAGCCGATGGCACACAAATGGAATGTATGGCATTGCTTAAATCATTGGGAATGAATTCCATTCGCCTTCGAGTGTGGGTTAATCCTACAGCTGGTTGGTGCAATGCTGCTGATTTACTCGTTAAAGCCAAACGAGCTAATAATCTGGGAATGCGCATTATGGTCGATTTTCATTACAGCGACTGGTGGGCTGACCCGGGACAACAAAATAAACCGGCGGCATGGACAACACTTAGTCTTGCCGATTTAAAAATAGCTGTTGGAAATCACACGCGTGAAGTTCTAAATTTACTCAAAAGTAACAACATAACTCCGGAATGGGTACAAGTTGGCAACGAAACCGGCAATGGCATGCTCTGGGAAACCGGAAAAGCATCTGTTTCGATGGCAAATTACGCTGCGCTCAATAACGCGGGTTATGATGCTGTAAAAGAGGTTTTTCCAACAGCAAAAGTTATAGTTCATCTTCATAATGGCTATGACAATGGATTGTTTCGCTGGATTTTTGATGGTTTGAAAACAAACGGTGGAAAATACGATGTAATCGGTATGTCGCTGTACCCAAGTTGGTATACAACTCCTGACGACTGGCAAAAAGCCAATAAAGCCTGCCTTGCAAACATGAACGATATGGTAGCCCGTTACAACAAAGAGGTTATGGTGGTAGAATGTGGCATGAGTTGGGATAAAGCTGCAACTGCAAAACAATTTTTGACTGATATAATAGCCAAAACAAAATTGGTAACAGGCGGAAAGGGCACCGGGGTTTTTTACTGGGAACCACAATGTTATGGAAATTGGCAGGGATATTCGCTCGGAGCATTCGACAACAGTGGCAAACCAACCGTAGCTATGGATGCCTTTAAAAATGCAACAAACTTACAACCAAATACTTATAGCAAATTAGAGTATAAAATTGACACACTGACTAAAAAAGTAATTTTTAATAAACAACTTAAAAGTATTGAGATTTACGATGTTAAAGGGGCATTGATTAAAATTATCCAAAACAACAATTCTATTGCCTTAAATCAACTTTGTAAGGGAATTAATATTTTAAAAATCATTGATTTTGAACAAAATAGACTGAATACAATCAAGATTACAAATAACTAGTACTGTTCAACCGGAAATGAAAAACTTAATACTCGGAATACTACTATTTTCAACTATCATTGGTCATTCACAGGAATTAACAAAGGTTGTTTCTGGTAAAATTGTACGAATTGAGCAATTAAAATCTAAATTTGTTAGTTCCAGAAATATTGATATTTGGTTACCTGAGAATTATTCGAAAACAAGCCGTTATCCGGTCATTTACATGCATGATGGTCAGATGCTTTTCGACAGTATTCTGACATGGAATCGTAAAGAATGGAAAGTTGACGAAACGTTGAGTAGATTAATTAAAAATAACGAAATTAAATCCTGTATTGTTGTGGGTATCTGGAATAATGGGTCAGAACGTATTTCAGAGTATTTACCAAATAAGATTTATAACTCAATAAATAAAACTACTCGAAAACAGTTTGATAAGAAATACTGTAATGGGAAAGGTGCACAGGGCGACATTTACCTAAAATTTATTATTGAAGAACTAAAACCATACATCGATTCTTGTTTTTCAACACTACCACAGCAGGAACACACATTTCTGATGGGTTCGAGTATGGGAGGCCTTATTTCAATGTATGGATTAGCTGAGTACCCCAACGTCTTTGGTGGCGCTGCATGCCTCTCTACTGCTTGGCTTAGTATGATTGAACCAAAATCAGATTTTCCGCTTGCAATTTTCAATTACTTAAATCAGTACCTACCATCCCCAAAAACACATAAAATATACATGGACTATGGAACCGGAGAAAGTGACAATGAGTATACGACTACGCAAAATTTTATAGATATAATTTGCAAAAACAAAGGTTACGACTCCACAAATTACACACTTCAAGTATTTGAAAATGAAAAGCATGACGAAGTGGCATGGAGCAAACGATTACATATTCCAGCAAAATTCTTACTTACAAAACCAATATTTCAAAAATCGGTTTCAGGCAAAATAGAATTAATTGAGAATTTCGTTTCAAAATATGTTTCAACGCGAAATATCGAAGTCTGGCTTCCAAAAGGATATAACGACAAAGAAAAATACAGTGTGCTTTACATGCACGATGGGCAAATGCTTTACGATGCATCAACCACATGGAATAAACAAGCGTGGGATGTTGACGATATAGCAACTGGGCTTATGGATGGCAACAAAACTCAAAAATTTATAGTTGTTGGCATCTGGAACGATAGTAAAAAACGTCATTCCGATTATTTTCCTCAAAAACCTTTCGAAACTCTTACACCCGACCAAAAAAATTTAATAATACAAAAACTGATTGAAAGTGGGAGAATAGAACGACTGTTACAACCTCAATCCGACAATTATCTACGGTTTTTGGTACAGGAATTAAAGCCATACATAGATAAAAACTATTCAGTTTACACCGACCGTAAACATACTTTTGTTGCCGGTAGCAGCATGGGAGGACTTATTTCGATGTATGCCATTTGCGAATATCCAACAGTTTTTGGAGGTGCAGCTTGCATTTCGACACACTGGCCGGGAATTTTCACAACAGAAAATAATCCTATTCCAGAAGCATTTAACAGCTATTTAAAAGCTCATTTACCGAAACTTAAAAACAGTAAACTTTATTTTGATTATGGCGATAAAACATTAGATGCCATGTATCCTCCACTGCAAAAAGAAATTGACAAAACTTTGCAGCATGCAAATCCTAAGAACAAATACAACTGGCAAACTCAGTTTTTTCCAGGCAAAGATCACAGTGAGAATGCATGGAAAGAACGTTTGAATATTCCGTTGGAATTTTTACTTGGAAAATAAATTGCTTAGCAACAGAATGAAAAACATTAGAATTCTTACAATAACGCTAATTATTATGAACTTTTCAGAAATTCAAGCTCAATTTAGCTCTGAAAAATTTAATCGTTTACCAGTTGGAAGTATAAAACCTACGGGTTGGTTAAAATCTCAAATGGAAGCTGATATGCATGGTTTTGTTGGAAACTTAGATAAGTTAGTTCCCGAATTGATAAACGACCCAATTTATGGAAATGGAAGACTTCAAAAACATTCAATGCCAAAAGATCTTGGAAATCTTAAAGAAGGAGATGCGGCTGGAGATGAACAATATAAATGGTGGAATAGCGAAACACAATCGAACTGGTGGGACGGATATATTCGGAATGCCATTTTATTGGATGATAAATTAGCAATTAAAAATATCGAAAACTATATTGAACGTGTTTTAGAAACTCAGGACAACGATGGTTATATCGGAATTTACGATAAAGAATTGAGGTATAAATTCACAAGCGAAAATGGCGAATTATGGTCAAAAGCCACGCTTTATAGGGGTTTGTTAGCATTTTATGAATATTCGGGTAGTAAAAAAGTATGGAATGCTTTGGTTCGAGCTGTAGAAAATGTCATGCAAAATTATCCCATTTACAATTCAAACCCATTTTACGCTGGACTTGATTTTTCGGGAGGCGTGGCTCACGGACTAACTTTTACGGATGTTTTAGATCGAATGTATCAACTTACAGGTGATAAAAAATATAGCGATTATGCCCTGTTTTTGTATTTTAATTACTCCGAAAATTTTAGTTCCGAAAAAGATGTTCAACTAAAAAACATTCTAAATCCAACGTATAAACTTCAATCTCATGGAGTTCATACTTACGAACATATTCGTCCATTAATTGTAGCTGCATATGCTTCGCAAAACAAAGAACTTAAAAATGCATTGAATATCTATTTACAACGAATAAACAAATCGACTACACAAACAGGTGGTCCTATTGGTGATGAATGGATTGCCGAACGCACTGCTAACGCAACAAATACAGGCTATGAATATTGTTCAATACATGAATTATTAGATAGCTACACCCTGCTTTTGCAAAAAACGGGTGATTCGAAGGTGGCAAACCGAATTGAAAATATTTTTTACAATGCAGCGCAAGGGAGTCGGAATCCAAACCATTCAGGTATTGCATATTTAAAAACCGACAACAGTTATAAGATGCTTGGAACAAAAAATGGCGAAATTGAAGCTAATCGGAAACAAACTCGCTACAAATATTCACCTGCTCATCAAGATGTTGCAGTATGTTGTAATCCAAATGCGGGAAGAATCACACCTTATTTTGTACAGTCCTCGTGGTTTTCTGAAGGAAAAAACACATTAGTTGCTGCATTGCTTATGCCTAACATACTTCAAACATGTATTACGGGAAATAATGTTATAATCCAAAATCATACAGAATATCCTTTCAAAAATAGTTTTGATTTTGAAATTCAACTCGATAAACCCACAAAATTGTGTATAAAAATAAGGAAGCCAAATTGGGTTAAATCCATTGTATGCTCCGAAACATATTTAATTGACAATGAATACATTGTAATTAACCGAATATTTAATCGTACTGACAGAATTAAACTACGTTTCGAAACAGATGTGAAGGTCGAAGAAGATATCAATCACGAAAAGTATTATCGATATGGTGCCTTAATTTATGCAAAATCAATTGATTCAAATCAAGTAAAAGGAAAAGAATACTTGTCTGGATTTGCAGATTATATGTATAAACCAATGCAAACACTCGTACAATATAAATTCGCCGAAGGACAAAAAGCTACATTTAAGAATGGCAAAATCAAAACTTATTTATTGAATACAGCAACTAACCAGGTTGAAGGCCTTCAACTTGTTCCTTTTTGTAAAACTATTCTACGCCAAGTTAGTTTTTGAGTTCTTTAAGTATCATTGCACCTAAAGAATTTAGCATTAAAGCGTTTTCATTAATTCTTTTACTTGTTAGCAAATCGATATAATTTCCAACAGGAATGTTGAATTGCTGAGGTGAGTCGCTTGCATTAAATAAAACCAGAATTTTATTGCCGTTTAACGAACGTTCATAAGCCAGTTTTTTGCCGTCAGTTACCATAAATTTCAGTTCACCATCAACCAATTCGGGGTTTTCTTTGCGCATTTTAATGAGTTTTTTGTAAAACTGAAAAGTAGCTTCATTGAACCCAACTTTATCATATTCAGGCTTCAGAGCTTGTATATTATTTTTGTTTTCAGGCTTAAATTTCATATTTTTCCAGCAAAGCGGTTTCCGTCCAAACGGATCGTCCGCTCCCCACATTCCCATTTCCTCGCCATTCCAAATCTGCGGAGCGCCCAATGTGGTAAATAAATGAACGAGATATAATTGCAAGTGCTTATACGAATCCTTATCAGGTTTTCCAGTTTTATAATTTGAATTCTCCAAGGGGTTGGCTCCAAATTTATAATCATTATCGTTATAAAAATCAGTTAGTAGACGCGGTGCATCGTGCGAAGACGACACATTCATCATCGCCTTCACATTTTCGGGTTTTACGCGGCTCCACTCACTCAGCAAACTGTCTTTGAATTGCGAAGCATCAATACCGTTTTTTGTATTTGCAAAAAAGTAGCGTGCCGGACGATACACCTGATAATACATTACTGCATCAAACATATCGCCTTGCATGTAAGGAGCAGGATTCATCAAGTCTTTAGGCCATTTCTCCCACCAAATTTCGCCAATCAGGTAAGCATCATTTTTTACTGAGCGAATAAACTTGCGGTAATCGCGCCAAAAACCAAGTCCAATCTGATCAGCCACATCCAAGCGATAGCCATCCACGCCTTTTGACACATCACCATCCGGTGCTAACCAACGTTTCGATACGTCAAAAACATGCTGTTTCACACCATTATACATATTGCCTTCGTATGGTTTACCATTAATTCGTTTGCCTTCAATATCCGTTTTTCGAAATTCAGGCATGTACGCATTTCCGTACCAACCATCGTATTTAAACTCATTTTCAGTGGTTTGCGGATTATCAAAAGTCGAAACATTGTACCACGAACGGTATGGCGAAGCAGATTGATTTTTCAAAATATCCAACCAAGCCCAAAAATTTGTACCCGTATGGTTCCACGAATAATCCATAATAATACGCATCCCGCGCTGGTGAACTTCGTCGATAAGTTTTAAAAATAATTTATCTGCTGATGTCCATTTCCAAGTCGAAGGGTCAGCCGGATTTTCGCTTGCCATTATCTGCTTATCACCTTCGGGGTCGGGACCAAAATTAATATCCACATGATGATAATTGCGCGCATCATATTTGTGCAACGAAGGAGCATCATTAATTGGATTCAAATAAATAGCCGTAATTCCTAAGTCCTGCAAATAATCGAGTTTATCCAAAACGCCCTGCAAGTCGCCCCCATAACGACGGTATTGTAGCAATTCATGAAAAGGCTTATCCGAACCTTTCATCCAACTATCGCGTGCATACCAATCGCCAGTCCATTCGGTAGTTTTCCAACCAACGGGAGGTACAATATTCATATTGGTAACAGTTGTATTTTCGGCAGTTTGGTCGTTGGTTTTATCGCCATTATTAAACCGCTCCACAAAAATCTGATACCAAATTACATTTTTTGACCATGCCGGTGGTTCACTAAAACCAGGAGAAGAAAAAGCACAATTCAATGATAGAAGGATAAATAATACGATAAAAGGCACTTTTGACTGTTTCATTGTACGATATTTTATTGTTTTATAAGCAAAGTAGTGTTTTGCACTAGCTTTAATACCAACAAAAATACAGCGATTTTATAATTTGAAAAAAAAATCAATAATTTATACGATTAAAGTTAGTTGCAAACGTTTGCGAGAAAAACAAAGCCAATTTTAAATTGTTATACATTACAGAAATAAAATATAGCTTACATTTGCCAATAATTTAATTTTAAACTACATACAAACGTAAATATAAAACCAATATAGAATGAAAAGATCAATTTTTACACTGTTACTTTTGGCTTTCACCATTTCGGCGTGGAGTCAAATCATTACTTCAAATCCTGTTTTTATTACAAAAGATTATACAGGAGTTATTGAATTAACTTACGATGCCACTAAAGGCACTGCTGGTCTAAAAGATTATGTAGGAACTGATGGCATTTATGCTCACATTGGAGTTATAACTAGTTCCAGTACAAGCAATAGCGACTGGAAACACGCACCAACATGGGGCGACAACTCTGAAAAGTACAAACTTACTTCAGTTGGAAGTAATAAATGGAAATTAACGATTGTTCCAAGTATGACAACCTATTTCAGTTTGAACTCAGGTGAAATTGTAAAAAAACTGGCTATGGTTTTCCGTAATGGTTTAAAAACAAAAGAAGGAAAAGATACAGGTGGAACGGACATTTTTGTTACCGTTTATGATGCCGGACTAAACGTTGCATTTACTTCACCTACATCTAACCAAAGTGTTACAGTTGGAAGTACAGTAAACTTTGTTGTAGGCTCATCCTTAGCTGCCGACCTTGAACTTAAAATGAATAATGTCAGCGTTAAAATAGCTGCAGCAGCCACTACACTTACTCATTCACAAACATTTAGCACCACTGGCGACTACACATTAATTGCCTCTGCTTCATTAAATGGTACAGTTCTTTACGATACGATACAAATTTGCGTTCCGGAGGCTGTAACAAATCAGGCACGCCCGGCAGGTTTACTTCCAGGTATTAATTATATAAGCAATACAAGCGTAACATTGGTATTGCATGCACCAAATAAATCGAGTGTTTTCCTAATCGGAGAATTTAATGATTGGTCGCAATTAAATGCATACCAACTAAAAAGGGATAGTGAGTATTGGTGGATTACACTTAATAATTTAACTCCGGGAAAAGTATATGGATTTCAATATCTTGTAGATGGTACAATAAAAATACCTGACCCATATACCGAAATGGCTCTTGACCCATGGAATGACAAATGGATAAATGAATATTATAGTATTTATCCAAATATAAAAGCATATCCTAGCGGCAAAACCGAGGGTTTAGTAGCTACATTTCAAACAGCTAAACCATCGACATACACTTGGGAAGTACCTTCGTTTACAATGCCATCGAAAGACAATATGGTGATATATGAATTGTTATTGCGCGATTTCACAGTCGAAAAATCGCTAAATGCAGCCATCACTAAACTGGATTACCTAAAAAATTTAGGTGTAACTGCGATTGAACTTATGCCAATTCAGGAGTTTGAAGGAAATAACTCATGGGGCTATAATCCAAACCTTTATTTTGCACCTGATAAGGCATACGGAACTCCCGATGCTTACAAAAAATTTATTGACGAATGTCATAAACGCGGAATGGCTGTATTGCTCGATGTGGTTTTTAATCAATCTACCGGTTTACACCCCTTTGCATCCTTATATTGGGATGGTGTAAATAGTCGCCCTGCAGCAGACAATCCATGGATGAATGCAGTTGCTCCACACCAATTTAGTGTTTTAAACGATTTTGATCATAGCTACGCTCCTACTCGTGAGTATTTTAAACGCGTATTAAAATACTGGTTAACGGAGTATAAAGTAGATGGATATAGATTAGATTTAACCAAAGGGTTTACTCAAAATTCAGGTACTGAGTCGGTTAAAGACCAATCCAGAATTGATTATCTAACTGAGTATTACAATGCATCAAAAGAAGTTAAAAGCGACTTAATGTTTATTCTGGAACATTTTTGTGCTTACGATGAAGAATTGGAGCTAGCTAACAAAGGAATGTACTTATGGCGAAATGCAAATAATTCATTTTCGCAGGCAGCTATGGGATTTTCAAGCAATAGCGATTTTGGTGGAATGAACACTTTACCACGTCGTTGGATTGGATATGCCGAAAGCCATGACGAAGAACGTAATTTCTACAAAGCAAAATCTTTTGGCGATGGCGTTATTAAAACTGATTCAATTTATCGTATTAGCCGTGTACCATTAAATATCGCATTTACAACACTAATTCCAGGTCCAAAAATGATATGGCAATTTGGCGAAATGGGATTTGATTATTCAATTGATTCAAATGGTGGACGTACTAATCCAAAACCTTCAGCTTGGGGTTGGTTAAATCTGGCACATCGCAAAGCAGCTTACGACGCTTCAGCAAAAATTATTACCTTACGAAAAATGTATCCTACTGTGTTTAACGAAGGAATACTTTCGATGCAGGGAAGTGCAAGTGACTGGGATTCAGGAAAGAGAATTGCAATTACACACAATGATTTAAATTTAGTTGTTTTAGGAAATTTTAATGCAAGTACAAATATCTCAGCATTCCCTAATTTCCCAAAAACTGGTTCGTGGTACAATTTACTTACAGGTCAACTTTATTATGTTGGATTCGCCAACACCCCTATTGAAGTGAAAGCTGGTGAAGTATTAATTTTCACTGATCGTCAAATAAATTTTGCGAATGGGGTTGAAAAAACAGAAGCCGAAAATTATTCAAAAGTTTACCCAACTGCAACTAGTGGCAAAGTAATAATAATCACTCCAAATGGACAAAACACAGTAAATGTTTACAACATGCAGGGTGGTAAAATAATGAGTGC
>JBMOHZ010000016.1:0-17336 GCA_049317585.1 Paludibacter sp. | reverse complement strand
GAACTGCGTCCTGAGCCGAGCAAACTGTGGCCAACAGCATGGTATCGCCCATGCGGACCATTACAGAACCATCGGCCTGTTTAGCCAATTTTCCTGTTTCAATTGAAATGGTACGACCATCACCGAGTGTGATAGTTTTTGTAACTACATTCATAAAATTACATGTATTGTTTATAAAATTTATATTTCGGGCGCAAAGATACGATATTTTTTTGTATATAAATAAATTTTCATTCCTCAATTTTCGCAACCAATTTGTACGTATTTTTGAAGCTATCGTTTTTGTAAGTTGATTTATGTCAAGCCAAAGCAAAATATTTATCTTTCAAGCACTTACAAGAGCAACCTAAACACAAATACCAACATTTTTAAAATTATAGTCATTAAAGCTATTTAATATCAGAGTAATTGCATTAACTTTGCACAAAATTACCAACAATTATGTGGGATAAAATTAGAAAAACAGTTCGTGTAATTATACAATATTTCAGCGCAAATTTACCTATTTGGTGGGAGATTATTAAACGCTGGTGGACTAAGTTTATTACCTGGAGAATAAGCAGATACAAACGATATAAGGGATTAGTTTGGTACAAGAAAATTGCAAATCTGTTTGTTACAAGCATAGTTTTATTTATGCTCTTTCTTTTCCTTATCGACATTAATTTTCTTTGGCTATTTGGTAAATCACCAAGTCTTTACAGCATAAGTCATCCTGATCAAAGTGCATCTTCCGAAATAATTTCTTCCGATGGCAAAGTAATTGGAAAATATTTTACCGAAAACCGCATGCCTGTTGAGTTTAACGATATTTCGCCATTACTTATTAAAACATTGATTGCTACTGAAGATGAGCGTTTTTACGAACATTTTGGTATTGATTTTCAAGGTGTATTTGCCGCCATGAAAGACATGACGCAAGGAAATGCTCGTGGCGCAAGTACCATAACGCAGCAGTTGGTGAAAAATATGTACAAAACTCGAAATCAATATTCGAAAGGTCTTTTTGGATATATTCCAGGTGTTAAGTTGCTTATAATGAAAGCGAAAGAATGGATAACTGCTGTAAAAATTGAAATTTTTTACTCGAAAAATGAAATTCTTACTAAGTATTTTAATACGGTAGATTTTGGCAGTAACTCTTACGGAATTCGGATTGCTTCGAAAACTTTTTTCAAAACTACACCAGCCAAATTGAACTACGAGCAATCGGCTACTTTGGTTGGTTTGCTCAAA
Source organism: Paludibacter sp. (assembly GCA_049317585.1). Classification (GTDB taxonomy): domain Bacteria; phylum Bacteroidota; class Bacteroidia; order Bacteroidales; family Paludibacteraceae; genus Paludibacter. The sequence continues at coordinate 16,100 of JBMOHZ010000016.1, read as the reverse complement.
GCCACCACAACCTACAATCCGAAATCGAATCCAAAACGATCGAAAGAACGTCGTAATGTAGTGCTTCAAAATTTAGTGACACACAAAGTAATTACGCAAGAAGTATGCGATTCGCTCAAAAATATTCCTATTAAATTGAATTATAGTGTGGAACAATCGTACGATGGTGAAGCCCTGCATTTCAGGTCGTATTTGGCTAAATACCTCGAAGAATGGGAACGTGAAAACGGATACGATATTTACTCGGATGGCTTAAAAATATATGTTACAATTGATTCACGCTTACAAAAATATGCCGAAGAAGCTGTTGAAAAACAAATGCGAGCAGTACAACGCAGGTTTAACGACCACTGGGGTAACGAAAACCCATGGCAAGATGAAAACCACGTAGAGATAGCGAACTTTGTGGAGAATATAGCTAGAAAAACAAAATCGTACGCCATTCTAAATGCTAAATACGATGGCAACACTGATTCGATTGAAAAATATCTAAACACTCCACATCGCACCAAAGTTTTTGATTATAAAGTGGGCGAAAAAGACACTACATTTAGCGTAATGGACTCCATACGTTATATGAGTAAATTTATGCACTGTAGTTTTATGGCTATGGAACCAGCCAATGGTGAGGTAAAAGCTTGGGTGGGCGATATTAATTTTAAATTTTGGCAATACGACAAGGTAGCACAATCCAAACGCCAACCTGGCTCAACGTTCAAACTATTTGATTATACAACTGCTATGCTTCATGGACATGCTCCATGTGATAAGATAACTGATAAGCATGTAACATGGAATTACATGGAAAATGGCAAGCCAAAATCGTGGACTCCCAAAAATGCAAACGGTTCGTATTTAGGTTATAGTATGACTTTAAAACATGCATTTGCCCGCTCAATTAATACTGTTGCTGTGCAATTGGCTCAAGAAGTTGGTATTCCCGAAATTATTAAAACGGCTCATTTAATGGGCATTCGTACGCCACTTGAAAACAAACCATCTACTTGCTTAGGATCATCAGATGTATCGTTGCTCGAATTGGTAAACTCGTTTGGAACAGTAATAAACGAAGGTATGTACCATGAACCAATTTTGGTAACTCGCATTGAAGATAAAGATGGCAAAGTAATATACGAACCCAACAGAACGCAAGAAAGAGTATTGCCTTACGAAATTTCGTGGCTTATGACCGAAATGCTCAAAGGAGGTATGACTGAACCTGGAGGCACAACTCAGGCTCTTTGGGAATGGGATTTATTTAATTACAATACCGATTTTGGAGGTAAAACCGGAACATCGTCCAACTATTCGGATGCTTGGTTTGTTGGTGTAAGTAAAAACTTAATTGGAGGTGCTTGGGTAGGTGGCGAGCATAGAAGCGTACATTTCCGCACCGGAAAATTAGGAGAAGGAAGTCGCACAGCATTACCTATTTTTGGATTATTTATGGAAAAAGTACTCAAAGATGAGAATTTCAAAAAGTATAGAGGTAAATTCCCAACCAAGCCAAAAGAAACAATTAGTCGCTCATACAATTGCCACACGTATATTCCACGAGATTCAACCAAGGGCAATTCCGATTCGTTGGACATTGATTTACCCGACGAATTACCTCTCGAGGAGTCAACAGCGGCACCAGCTGAAGTAATAGAACAAAACTAAATTGGCTGATTAGCTAAATGTTAGTAAATTTGCAAACAATTAAAACGTAAAAAAAAGAATACACAAATATGACTATCGATTTTCAAAAAACTGGCGGATTAGTTCCCGCAATTATTCAGGACAAACTCACTTCGAAAGTGCTTATGTTAGGTTTTATGAATGAAGAAGCCTTTGCAAAAACACAAGAAACGGGCAAAGTGACTTTTTTCAGTCGCACCAAAAACCGATTGTGGACCAAAGGAGAAGAAAGTGGCAACTTTTTGATGGTTGATAAAATATTAAATGACTGCGACAATGATACTTTATTGATAAAAGTGACTCCAGTAGGCCCAGTTTGCCATACAGGTAGCGATACTTGTTGGAACGAAAAAAATGATGGTGATTTTGCATTTCTCAATTTTTTGCAAGAATTTATTCAAAAACGTTTCGAAGAAATGCCTGAAGGTTCATACACCACTACACTATTTAACAAAGGTGTAAACCGTATGGCTCAAAAAGTGGGCGAAGAAGCTGTTGAGACTGTGATTGAAGCTACTAATGGCACTGACGAGAACTTCCTTTACGAAGCGTCGGACCTTGTATATCACTTAATTGTATTACTTACTTCAAAAGGATATTCGTTGAATGATTTAGGTCGCGAATTGAAAAAAAGACATAAATAGGCATTGGGCTGCACCGTTATTAGTGCTTCGCACCTTATTAATTGATATTTATTGTCTGTTTTATAAATTAAAAAAAAATGGAAAAAACGCTTCTAATTAAATATAAAAATGTTGATATTTTTCAACAGGATTATCTTGTTTTGAAAAATGTAAATCTCGAAGTGCATGCTGGCGAGTTTATATATCTGTTGGGTAAAGTTGGAAGTGGTAAAAGTTCGCTTCTAAAATCCTTTTATTGCGATGTATTAATACAAAATGGTGTAGCGGGTGTATTGGATTATAATCTCCATCAAATTAAGCTAAACGAAATTCCATTTCTTCGTCGTAAAATTGGAATCGTGTTTCAGGATTTTCAATTACTAACAGACCGCTCAGTTTATAGTAACCTCGAATTTGTGCTTAAAGCTACAGGCTGGGAAGATAAAGCGGCTATTAATGAACAAATTGACAATGTACTTACACAAGTGGGTATGTTAAGTGCCAAAACCAAAATGCCATTTCAACTTTCGGGTGGCGAACAACAACGCATTGTGATTGCTCGCGCATTACTCAACTCGCCCGAAATTATACTTGCCGACGAACCAACAGGCCATCTCGACCCTGAAACAGGCAACGAACTGGTTGATTTACTTTACAATATTTCCAAATCGGGCACTACGGTAATTATGGCTACACATAACCTGAACTGGTTATTGGCATTCCCTGGACGAATTCTCAGATTCGATGACAATATGATTCTTGAAGTGAAAAACCTTGACAGTATAGAAACTGTAAAAGTAAAAGTTATAGCCGACAACAACAGTATTATGGAAGAAACGGTTGTAGTTGACGACGATGAATAATATGAAAAAACTACTCTGTCCCCAATGTAAAATAGGTCGCTTTCAGGTTAAGAATGAAACTGGCGAATCGGTTGTAGTAATTGTTACTGACGACCACGAAATTCAACCGCTGCATCCCGAGCAGTCACTCGATGGTTTCGACCTGACAATTCTATATTGTTTAGGTTGCTCATGGAAGGGTTCTGATAAAAGACTTACAAACAAATAACTAAGTCAAAATATCCACTTTAAAAACCAAAATTTGCACATGCGTTTAAAATTGTTGTCCTAAATTTGCAAGCACAAACAACAATTATAGACTTTATGAGCATCGACTTTATATTCGACAAAACAAAATCACTTTTCATCTTCATTTTAGTTGCATTTACTCATTTAGTATTTGGAGCTACGTTTTACACTTCACCTACAGGAACATCATCGGCCGGCTCATTTGCCAGCCCAATGAATTTAACATCAGCCTTTTCGCTATCACTATCAGCTGGCGATTCAATTGTTTTGAGAGGTGGTTTGTATAACTTTAGTAGTTCTCAAACAATTTCGAAAACAGGAACTGCCGAAAAAAACATTCACATTGTGGCTTATAAAAACGAAAATCCAATTCTCGATTTTCGTACGCAGCCTTATTCAAGCAGCAATATTGGTTTAAAAATATCTGGCAACTATTTACATGTAAAAGGTATTACCGTGCAAGGAGCTGGCGATAATGGAATACAAGTAACAGGCAATTACAATTGGATAGAATTTTGCACCACACGATGGAATTGCGACTCGGGTTTACAACTTAAAACGGGCAGTAATAATTTAATAAGCAATTGTGACTCATACGAAAATTTTGACTATATGACAGGTGGCACTTCCAGTCCCGATTATGGTGGAAATGCCGATGGATTTGCCGACAAACAATACACTAATGTAGGGATAAACACATTCAATGGATGCCGGTCGTGGCGAAACTCGGATGATGGCTGGGATCATTTTGAAAAAATTGGTACAACCGTTATTGATAGTTGTTGGTGTTATGCTAATGGGCCAGCATCGTTCGATATGACAGAACATATCCGTTTTAAAACCGACAGTGCGGTGTGGTTCTCAAAATTTAAAAACACTTCAGGCCGCTATGTTGTTAAAAACTATGGTAATGGCAATGGATTTAAACTCGGAGGTAACTACACAGCTCACAATGCTACATTATATCATTGCGTGTCGGTTCAAAATACGGTAAAAGGTTTTGACCAAAACAATAATAATGGAACCATGACCATTTTCAATTGCACTGGATATCAGAACAATTCAGATTATGGTTTTTCGAACAGTTCATATGGAAGTTTAATTATAAAAAACTGCGCTAGTCTTAACTCAAAAAGCACCAATGTTTTAAAAGCAAAAACAGTAACGCAAACAAACAATTCGTGGAACACTGGTTATGCATGTATCACCACCGATTTTGAAAGCTTAGATGTTTCTCAACTTTTAGCAACGCGGCAATCAAATGGTTCATTACCCGAGATTTCACTCTTACACCAATCAGCTACTAGTGGCATGATTGACAAAGGAATAAATATTGGCAAATCGTTTTTAGGCACATCTCCTGATTTGGGGGCGTTTGAATATGGCGTGAAAACTGCTATTAGCGACTTAAGTTTAAGCAACGAAACACGCATAATGTATTCCGAAACAACGCATGAAATTATATTTAGTGGTATGGTAAATAATATTTCGATATACAATATGCTCGGTCAAAAAATAGTTGAATATAATGACATTTCAACTATCAATATAAATACAACAAATTGGAATAAAGGAGTTTACATTGCAGTGATTAAAGACAATAATAACAAACTTTTTTCCCGAAAACTACGCATAAAATAGGCATATTCTAAAATGCTCAAATAGTAATTCAATTTCAACAATATCCATAATTGAGACCAAGGCTGCTATTTTAAAACAATGGTTGTTAATTGATTCCTATTGAAATGAATAACTAAAGATTTTTATTTGATTTCATTCAAAATAAAAGGAATCAAATTCTTCAAATTAATTTTTAATCAAATAATAAAATTATCACACATCAAATTTATTTAATTAAAAAAAACCATAGCAAGATTTAATTCAACTACAAATTTCCATCAAATTATTCCTATCTTTGCTGTTCAAACGACTAAATATGAAGAAAATATTCATTTTTATAGCATTTTTCAGCCTAATAATTAGCTGTGCTAATAAATCGCAACAGCAAACCGAAGACAAAAAACAAGTAACTGTTCCTGAATTTAAAGCTGATTCTGCCTACTTTTTTGTGAAGAAGCAAGTCGACTTTGGTGCGCGGGTACCCAATACAATAGCCCACAAGCAATGCGCCAATTATCTTGTTCAAACACTTCAGCGTTTAGGTGCAGTTGTAGTGGAACAGCGAGCAGTACTTACTGCATTTAATGGCGACAAACTCAATGCTGTGAATATCATTGGTTCTTACAACCCTGAAGCTGAGCATCGTATTTTACTTTTCTCACATTGGGATTCGCGCCCCTGGGCTGACAATGATCCTGACCCTGCCAACCATAAAACTCCGGTAATGGCAGCCAACGATGGCGCTAGTGGTGTTGGCGTTTTACTCGAAATTGCCCGTCAGTTGCAAATTCGAAAAACCAACATTGGTATTGATATCATATTTTTCGATGCAGAAGATTATGGCGCACCTCAAAATTATCCCGGAGCTTCGGAAGATGCATGGTGTCTTGGGACTCAATATTGGGCTAAAAATCGGCATAAAGCAGGATATACAGCTAAATTTGGAATTCTACTCGATATGGTTGGTGCTCCAAATGCCACATTTTACAAAGAAGATTTTTCAATGTATTATGCAGCTGGAATAGTTGAAAAAGTATGGTCGGCAGCTTCATCCTTAGGTTTCAGCAATTATTTTAGGGATGAAAAAATCGGTGCAATTACCGACGATCATGTATATGTAAATAAAATTGCAGGTATTCCTAGTATTGATATCATTCACTATCGAAACGAAGGTCAAAACTCTGGTTTCGGGCATTATTGGCACACGGTAAATGATACGATGGAAAATATTGACAAAAACACCCTTTTTGCAGTAGGAACTACGCTGATGTATGTGGTGTACAATGAATGAGAATATGAAATTTAAAAAGATAGCAGTAAAAATAGGCAGTAATGTACTTACTCGGGCCGATGGTACGTTGGATATTACGCGTATGTCGGGGCTGGTAGATCAAATTGCCGCATTGCACAAAAAAGGCGTTGAAGTAGTTATAATCTCGTCGGGTGCAGTTGCTTCGGGTCGGAGCATTCTTGGTTTAAACAAAAAGATGGATGTGGTGGATCAACGCCAACTTTATTCGGCTGTGGGTCAGGCTAAGCTCATCAATCATTACTGGGATTTGTTTCGCCACCACAATATTACCGTTGGTCAGGTACTTACCACTAAAGAGAATTTTGGAAGCCGCCGTCATTACTTGAATCAACGCAATTGCATGCAATTAATGCTCGATAACAATGTGATTCCCGTTGTAAATGAAAATGATACTGTTTCAGTTACGGAATTAATGTTTACCGACAATGATGAACTTTCGGGACTTATAGCCTCCATGATGGACATGGAAGCTCTGATTATTTTGAGCAATATTGACGGTATTTACAACGGTTCACCGGCCGACCCAAATTCGAAAGTAATACGTAAAATTCAAAAAGGGCAGGATATTTCTGATTTTATACAAACCACAAAATCCACTTTCGGACGTGGCGGTATGAGCACCAAAACCACTATTGCACGCAAAATTGCTAATGAGGGAATTGATGTTTTTATTGCCAATGGAAAAAAAGATAATATACTTTTGCAATTGCTCGATAAAAAAGCGGATGTAATATGTACACGATTCGTCGCCTCGACCGACGAAGTGTCGAGCGTTAAAAAATGGATTGCTCACAGCAAAGGTTTTGCCAAAGGTGAAATTCACGTGAACGAAAATGCCGCCAAAGCCCTAACCGGCGATAATGCGGTAAGCTTATTGCCTATTGGAGCAACAAAAATAGTAGGTGAATTTGAAAAAGATGATATTGTAAAAATTATTGACCATGCCGGCCATTCGCTTGGCATTGGTAAAGCGCAATACGACAATACGAAATCAAGCGAACTACTCGGTAAAAAGAACCAAAAACCATTGGTGCATTGTGATTATATGTATTTGGAATAGAACTATATAAAAAAATGACACAAAATAATAATTGGAAACAAACAGTCGTTGCAGCGTCACGTTCGTTGAACTTGATAAGTAACGAAACCATTAATAAGGTTTTACTTGCTCTTGCCGATGAGGCAGTGAATCAAACTGATAAAATTTTAGATGCAAATGCCAAGGATTTGGTGGCTATGGAGCGTTCAAACCCCATGTACGATCGGCTTTTGCTCAACAAAGAACGCATTGAAGGCATTGCTGCTGATATTCGGAATGTGGCTTCGCTACCTTCGCCATTGGGCAGATTAATTGACGAAACCGTGCGCCCGAATGGAATGCATATTTTGAGAATTTCAGTACCATTTGGTGTGGTGGGCATTATTTACGAAGCTCGCCCCAATGTGAGTTTCGATGTTTTTTCGCTTTGTCTCAAATCGGGAAATGCTTGTGTGCTCAAAGGCGGAACCGATGCGCACAACTCCAACATGGCCATTGTAAATGTAATACAGTCGGTACTCGAAAATTTTGGATTAGATGAAAACATAGTTACATTGCTTCCAGCTGGTCGTGAAGCTACTGCCGAGTTGATGAATGCTGTAGGTGTGGTGGATGTAATTATTCCGCGTGGCGGAAAAGGTTTGATAGAATTTGTGCGAGACAATTCACGCGTTCCGGTAATTGAAACTGGTGCTGGAATTTGCCATACTTATTTCGACGAATTTGGAGATTTGGAGAAGGGAAAAGAAATTATTTTCAACTCAAAAACAAGACGCGTAAGTGTTTGTAATGCGTTGGATTGCTTGGTCGTAAACGAAAAACGTTTAGTCGATTTATATGCACTTTGCGATAAATTAGCCACAAAAAATGTACTAATTTATGCCGATGAAAAAGCATTTACATTCTTGAATGGCAACTATCCATCCCATTTATTACAAAAAGCTACTCTCGAAAGTTATGGCACTGAGTTTTTAGATTATAAAATGTCGGTAAAAACAGTTTCATCGCTTATCGAGGCGGTAGAGCATATTTCGATTTTTAGCTCCAAACATAGCGAATGTATTGTAAGCGAGAATGACGTAAATATTGCATATTTTGATAAAATGGTGGATGCTGCATGTGTTTATACCAATGTTTCCACTGCCTTTACAGATGGAGCTCAGTTCGGACTTGGAGCCGAAATTGGCATCAGTACCCAAAAATTACATGCCCGTGGACCAATGGCGCTAGCCGAACTTTGTTCATACAAATGGATTGTGAAGGGCGAAGGTCAAGTGAGAAGTTAGAACCATTTAAGTAGCATATTTTCTGCATTTTTAAAACTAACAAAAATAGATTAAATGAATGATTTGGATTTAATTGAAAAAATTGGTACTCATTTTAATATAAAATGGGGTAAAAGTAAAAACAATGATAATGGTTTTAATAATAGCGATATTTTTGAATATGTAGAAAAAGATGGATACATCACTAAAATTAAGATTGACTCAACAAAAAGCAAAGATGAGAATACTTACGGCAATATTTATTTAGATAATTTCGCTGATATTGTTGAGTGTTTTATAGAATTTGAGAAATTAGAAGGAATAAGTATTCTTATGTGCAAAATTAAAGATGTACATAATATTAAACGATTAAATAAAATTAAGGAGGTTTATATTAAAGATTGCAATTTAGAGGATTTTGACTTTATTAAAGATATGTCTTGTCTTAAAAAAATTGTATTGACAAATAATAAAATAACTGAAATTAGTTCAATTAATTCACCAAATGAAATTGAGTTTCTAGATCTTAGAGGTAATAAAATTTGCGATTTGACCAATATTGATGAATTTAAGAATCTCGTATTTTTGAATCTACAAAATAATCTTATAAAAGATATTAGCCCATTGTTTGGTTTAAAAAAATTATCTACATTAGAAATTAACAATAATAATATTTTTGATATAACCCCTTTAAATCAATTATATAGTTTAAAAGTGTTGAAAATGTCAGATAATTTTATTTCGGATATTACTGCTATTGAAAAACTCGAGTGTTTAGCTACTGTTGACTTTGAAAGAAATTCAATAATTAATATACCAAATTTTATTTTCAAATTCACTTCACTTGAAGTAATTCTTTCCAAAAATAAAAGTTATGGTGCTTTAAATCATAGTATTAGTTTTGTGGGTAATCCAGCAATAGAGTTACTTGAAGACGACAACAACCTTGCGTATTTAAATCAAAAGGATATTAGACTCCTTTTACAAACTAATGATTTTGAATATGAAATCGATATTATTTACAATATTCAAAAACTATTAAAATGTTATGATGTCAATAATCCTTATATTAAGCCTTATGCTAAGATAGACTTTAAATGTCATAATAACAAGATCTATGAAATAAATATTTTAGGATTCGAGAAGCCTGTAAATTTAAATTATTTAATGACTGAATTGGAAAAATTAAATAATTTAAGAGTACTAAATATTGAAGGTATTTTTGATAATGAATATTTTTCTTCAAAAAAAATTAATTTAATACGATTAACAAAATTGAGCCTTATTAATATGAATATTGTTAAAATTGATTTCCTGAATAATTTAATTAATTTAGAAGAATTAGATTTAAACAATAATAGAATAGTTGATATATCTCCATTAGAAAATCTACAGTATTTGAAAAGCTTATATTTAGATAATAATTGTATAAAGAGTATAGATTTTAAACTTAATTCCAATTTAAAATATTTAAGTTTAAACAATAATAAGATCAATAACATATCAAATTTGTCAAATCTAAAATTGGTGAATTTTAGTGCAAGAAACAATGAAATTGAAGATATATCAATAGTCTCAAATTTTGAAAGCGTTATTAAATTAGATTTGTCAAAAAATAAAATATCATCTATCGAAAGTCTAACCAATCTTATAGAATTATATAGTTTGTCCCTAAATAACAATAACATTGAGCAAATAGATTCATTGTCAAATTTATCAAAAATAAAGATTTTGTTTCTATCAAACAATAAGATATCAAATATTGAACCTTTAAAAAAAACGATAGAAATAGAAGAGTTAGATTTATCTATTAATCAACTTGTAGATATCAATGCATTGCAAAACTTGATTCAAATGGAAAAACTTAACTTATCAAAGAATCAAATATCTAATGTCGATTGTATTAAAGATTTATTTAATGTCTCTAATATGTATTCATTAGATATTTCTGAAAACAAAATTGTAAATCTGCCTGAATGGATAACAGAACTAAAATGCACTATATCTCTTTATGGCAATCCATTGTCAAAAGATGCGAAATTATTATATGATAAATATTGTAAAACTAATGATGATTATTTTCATGGAAATTACAGTGATAATTTTGACTACAGTGAAGATGAGGTATTTTACAATGATAACTCATTATACGATGACAATCTCGATCCTGACCAACAAAGCATTGATTATTGGGAACAGTTTTAAATCATAAAAAAAGTTATTGTGCCTTTTATTTCAATCAGATTTCAATTTTTTCATTATATTTGTTTCAAAATCAACTATATTCAAACTAATGTAAGATTTAATATATGTTTTAGTTATAGATAAAGTAAAGATAATAGTGGTTTGGTCAATCATATAAATATTAAAAAAAATATGTTTATGAACAAACAAGAAAAAAAGAAAGATGTTTTTACTGATTTTGAAGTAGTAAAAATTGACAGAAGGATTAATTTAAAAGAGTATGTTACTCTGAGAAGAAGTAGTGATTTATTAACTATAGTATTTGAAACAATTAAAAATAATAAGAGTATTTCTCTTTATAATATTTCAATATTTTTCAAAGAAGATAATAGATTAATAGGCTTTAAAGATTTTAGATATCAAAGATTCAATGATGATATTGCTTTTGAAAAGTGTAAATGGTTGTTGTATTCTAAAATTTTAGAATTGATAAATAAAACAAAAGACAAAGATAAATTTGATTTAAATTGTGCGTATACCGCTGGTTGTAAAGCAATTATAAATGTATTTAGCAATAGAATAAATCCACTATATCTATTTTAATATCAGGCTATTGAGTGTTTAAATCAGCAAAATATAATTTTGCTGATTTTTTAGTATAGTTAGTTATAATCCCAATTAATTAAAGTTTATAAAGTTGAAAGATTACCATTATATACCAACAACTCAGTCCACCAATATTTTATTAAAGGAGAAAGTAAAGACTGAAACATTGCCTGAGTTTTTTGCTGTTCGAACGGCGTTTCAATCTGCCGGCAAAGGACAGGTTGGGAATAGTTGGGAATCGGAAAAAGGCAAAAATCTGCTTTTCAGCATATTGCTATATCCGCACCATATTGCCATTGATAAACAGTTTGTTATTTCTCAAATTGTGTCAGTTGCAATTATTAATACCTTAAACGAATTTTGTAAAGGTTTCGAAATTAAATGGCCAAATGATATATATTTTGGAAACAAAAAAGTTGGTGGCATTTTAATTGAAAATAATTTACGTGCTTCCCGAATTGAATATAGTATAATTGGAATTGGTATAAACATCAATCAAAAAATATTTAAAAGCGATGCTCTCAATCCAATTTCACTGGCTCAAATTTTAGGCAAAAATGTATCCATTAAAACTGTTTATTCGAAAATAACAAATCAAATAAAAGAAATCTATCAGTTACCAAATTACATTCCTGTTAATGAGAGCTATTTGAAAGAACTTTTCCATAGTCAAGGTATTTTTCGTTTTAAAATTCCACAATCAACTGAATTTGAAGCTAGTATTTTTGAAATTAAGGACGATGGCCAGCTAATATTTAAAACAAAAAATGGTGTTTTAAAGGGTTTCTATTTTAAGGAAGTAGAATTTGTAATTTAACAAATGCATAAATAGTGAAATTTTGCATTCATTTTAAAAACAAAAGCGCAATTTAATTTGTTTCAAATATATTCACTTATAAAAAATGACACTTATGAGAAAATATTTTATTTCATTCATTATTTTGTTTATTACAATTGGTGTAAATGCCCAGAAAAAACCTGTAGTTGAATGGGTTTCAATACCAGCTGGTACATTTATGATGGGGACTCCAACTACCGAAGCCGAACGAGGTAGTGATGAACGACCTCACAAAGTATCGGTAAGTGCATTTAATTTGAGTAAATACGAAATAACATTTGATGAATTTGATGCATTTTGTCGGGCTACAAAACGCAAAAAACCTTCGGACGAAGGTTGGGGGCGTGGTAAACGTCCAGTAGTGAATGTAACATGGGCCGATGCAAAAGCATTTGCAGAATGGATGGGAGGCCGACTTCCTACAGAAGCCGAATGGGAATATGCTTGCAGAGCTGGAACTACATCTCCATTTAATACAGGCGAGAACATTAAAACAACACAAGCCAATTATAATGGAAATTTTCCTTACAAAGGAGGCCCTAAAGGGAAATACCTGCGAAAAACAATGCCTGTAGGCAGCTATGATCCAAATCCATGGGGTTTGTACGATATGCACGGCAACGTATACGAATGGTGTAGCGATTGGTATGGACAATATCCACCTATTGAAGAAACTGACCCTCAAGGAGCTGCTACAGGAAAATTTAAAGTATATAGAGGTGGTGGATGGAACTTTTTAGCACGCATTTGTCGAAGTGGATATCGCGATTATTTTTACCCAGAACGTTCCGATTTACATATTGGATTTCGCATTGCATCATCAGCAAAATAAATTACTTTAATAAATATATTGTTTCAATCTATAAATTGATAATTATATTCTATTTACAATTGTATATATTTCAAATATATAATGACTATCTTTGTACAATTAAAATAAATAATAAATTCTAAAATAAAAAAATTATGTCAGTATTAGTAGGTAAAAAAGCACCTGTATTTAATGCAAAAGCGGTAGTTAATGGAGGAGAAATTATTGAAAACTTCTCATTGAGTCAGTATGAAGGCGAAAAATACGTTGTATTTTTCTTTTATCCAGCAGATTTTACGTTTGTTTGTCCAACTGAATTAATAGCATTTCAAGAAAAAGCAGCTGAATTTGCAGCTTTAAACACTGTTGTTGTTGGTGCATCAACCGATTCAGAATTTTCACACTGGAAATGGTTACAAACTCCTCAAAACCAAGGTGGTATTCAAGGAGTTAAATATCCTTTAGTGGTTGATCAGAATTTACAAATTTCGAAAAATTACGATGTATTAATTGGAAATGACGATTACACCGACGAAGGTGAATTAGTATTTGTAGGTGAGCCAAAAGCATATCGTGGATTATTTTTAATCGACAAATCAGGTGTTGTACGTCATCAGTTGGTAAACGATTTGCCACTTGGACGTAATGTAGAAGAAGTATTACGCTTGATTGATGCATTGCAGTTCACCGAAAAATATGGTGAAGTTTGTCCTGCAAATTGGAAAAAAGGCGAAAAATCACTTAAAGCAACTCAGGAAGGTATAGCTAGTTATTTATCAGAAAAATAAGGTAACGATAAACAAAAAAAGCAGTAATCAGATATTCTGATTACTGCTTTTTTTGCTCTATAAGCTATTGTAAAGTATAATTTGGTGTTATCACTTTATCCATTTTCACATCAAAAGGTTCAGTAGGTATAACTTCGAGCAACTGAAAATCGTAACAAATACCAATTCGTAGAATTTTTTTACCACTAAAGTACTTATCATAATATCCTTTGCCTCTACCTAATCTATTTTTACTTTTGTCAAAAGCAACTCCTGGAACTATCACTACATCAATTTGTTTAAGATATTCCTTTTGAGTATCAGGTTCCCAAATACCCATATCACTTTTTTGCAAATCCGCAGTCGAAGTAAAAGGCTTAATTAGCATTTTATCTCCTTTTACCATTGGCAATAGCATTTGCTTTTTGCCACTCCATTTTACAATAAAATTATGTGTAGGCAATTCATCGGGAAGCGACCAATACATTAGAACTGACTTAGCATCAATAAATTCTTGCAAATTTTCAATTTTATCGAAAACAGCAGAAGCACTTTGAGCTTTATCCATATCGCTCAAAATATTCTTTTTATTTCGAATACGACGTCTTATTTTCGTTTTTTCTGAATCTTCAACTCTCCTTTTGCGATTAAGCTTTAATAATAAATTTTTTAAAAATAAGATCATATAATTAGTTTTATAGTAGTCCTGCTTCAATATCAAAAAATTACGAGCTTCAAATTCTTTGTTTTACTATGGACAAACTGCTATTAAAAAAATGCAAACAAAAATAATTTGATAATCATAAACGTTTCATAAAGTGCAAATATAAGAAATTTTTATTCATTTTAAATATTACTTGCCACTAATTTTAACTTAAAACCAATTATTACCTGTCATTTTATAGAATTACAAATAAAATATTGAACATTAAACAACAATATATATGTGTATTTGGAAATAAATGTATATATTTGATTCGAAAATTTAGTACCTAATAATTATACCTGAACAAAGTAAACTTTTAAAATGCGAAAAACACTTATTTTATTATTTGTAGTTTGTTATACATTTAAATTAATTAGTCAAACAACCGAAATCGTTCCTTTTACAACTACTGTTGCCAATGCATCTGTAGCCGATAGCAAAAGTTACACTGCATTTAAAAATCCCGCTTCACTCGGATCGACATCCACAACTAATCTTGGAATTCAGTACGAAAATAAGTACTTACTGAAAGAACTATCAACAAAAAGTATCTATTTCAGTTCAGCTACAAAACTTATGAATATAGCTTTGTGTACAAGCTATTATGGTTATGAACAGTATAACGAATTATTATGTGGGATTGCCTTATCTCGCAATTTCAACAACACTTTCAATCTTGGAGTACAGTACAATTACTATTCAGTGTATTATGCTGAGTCCAACAACAGATATGGTAGTTTTTTTCCACAAGTTGGACTTCAAGTAAAACTTTCATCTGAGTTTCAATTAGGATTTTCAACTTTTAATCCACTGCAGCAATCAATTAAAACAGAACATTTAGAAAAACGAATACCATCGGTTTTTAGTTTAGGATGTAATTGGAAAATTTCAGAAAATTTTGATTTTTTATTTCAAACCGATAAAAACATAAGCGGAAATTACAAAGTAGCAGGTGGCTTTGAGTATGAAATTAAAGATTTTCTGATAGTAAAAACTGGAGCTTATCATAATGAGTTTTTAGTTTCAACTATTGGTTTTGGATTTAAAATGGGGAAAGCTATGTTTCATCTCAATGCCGAATTACATCCAAAATTAGGGCTATGTACCTTGGCAAGTTTAAATTATTGCCTTTCAAAACAATAATGCATGCAACCTAAATATTTGATAATAGGCATATTCTGTTGGTTATTTAATCCATTAAATGCCCAAAATTCGGTTCAAAATATTGATGAGATAATAAATGATATTTTTGAGCAATATACGGCCGAAAGTGAAGAAAGCATTGATTATGAATCATTTTACAGTGATTTGGTTTCGCTTGCTGAATATCCACTCAACCTCAACAACACAACCAAAGAAGAACTTGACCGTATTAAAAAGGTAAAAGGTGATATATCACCTGACAATGTTCTTGAAGAAGCCAGAAATAAGAATAACCCCATCCATGATAACTTCGAATGGGATAACAAAATTGCTGGTGATAAATTCCGTAAACAACAGGTAAGACAATTACTTGGTGACTTCGTACAGGTGACAGAAGAAGTGAGAACAAGAAAAA
>JBMOHZ010000015.1:0-17354 GCA_049317585.1 Paludibacter sp. | reverse complement strand
ACCACATATAGAACCCGCTGGTAAAAGCGACATAATTAAATCGCCCAATCTATCTTTGTAATTAGTAGGTAACGTGCCCACAATTTCGGAGCTAACTTGTAACAAATCAGCTTTATTTGTTTGTAATTTCTCAATATATCGATATCGTTTAACATGCACATTATCAGAAACAATACTCAAATCATTTCGGATTAAATCAACAATGGTTGCATGTTCAGCCTTTTCCTTTACATCGTTCAATATTATATTTTCAGCATCCGGAATTCGGGCATCTATTGTACCTTTCATCGGAAACGAAGCAATTTTCCCATCACTTATTTGTATAAAACTTTCGGGCGATAGTACCACAAATTGTTGTTTCAGCCATAATTTATATTTAGCAGTGCAATTATCGTAAATTTCTTCGAGGCTGCAATTTGTTTCAATTTTTGTGGGTTGAGTGAGGTTTACTAAAAACGAGTTTCCTTGTTGTATTTGTTCTCGGACATAAGTAAATTTAGTAGAATATTCTTGAAATGAAACTGGAAATATATTCCAATTTATATCTATTCTCTTTTCATTTCTAATTTCAGGTAAACTGTTTGGTAATGAGAATTTTATGAATTGAGAATCAATACTATTCGCATTAATAACATAGCCATTCTCAGCTTTGTAGTCAACAATAAATAAAAAAGGCTCATTTAAATGGGCCAATTTATTTATAAGCGAAATGATTTGATTTCGCTTTAAAAGTTTATATGGAAAATCATTTTTCAATGCTTAGCAATCGTCCTGTTTGTGGATCAATATAAATTTTAAAATTCGATGTTCCAATTGTTGATGTCGACAAAGGTATCAGAATTCCAAATTGAGGCATTTCGGTATTCAACGAGCAAATTGTTTTTACTCCATCGCTAAGTTCAATGAGTGTTTTTGCAGGCAAAACTGTATTAATTGTATTCAAAATATCTTGTTTTAACTTTGGATCAGCGGGTTTTACATTAACTTTATTTGTATGAACACTTATAAAATATGGATTTCCAGCTAAATCATTTACGTTAACTAATCCTTTGAATGTTGATAGTCTGAAAGCAATATTATTATTCATGACCGAATCAATTGAAATTGTAATTTTATGTTTTTCAACGGTTGTTACTGATTTACCAATAAATAATTCGGTTAATTCTTTTTCGGACTTATTCAATCCATCAATCATACTTTGCATCGATGCACCATCGGCAGGTAAATGTTCTAAATCGCCTGTAAGTAAGCTCAAACGACTTTCGCGAATGCGATATATTTGTTTGGCTGCACCTTCGGCAAGTTTTGCAACTGAACCTGCCATTAGATATTCTTCTCCTAAAGGTAGTAATGAACTCGTGTTTCTTGTATTTTCGATTATTGGGTTAAATAATTTAGGTATTTCGCTTCCAATATTTTTTACAGGAATATTTACACCACAAATAATGCCTAATTCATTTACCGAAATATAATTTAAGATGCTTTTTTTGGTAGGTTGTATTACAAACATTCGATTTGGATCAGCCACCGAATGTGTTGATAACTGAATTGATTTTAGTTGGAATGATGTTTTTTCTTCCAAAAACACTTGATTTGTAGCCAAATATCGTTCGGAGTATTGAAAATAAATGCCAGGTTGTTGCACCGTTTTTTCAATTTCTAACTCTATACACAGTTCTTTCTTTGGAAGAGAATAAATAATTGATGGTTGATTCAGAGTAATTACTGCTTCCTGTGCTAAACTTTTCAGCGTTAAAAATGAAATTAAAAAAAGAATTTTATAGCTTTTCATTTTACAATTATCTTATGTATTGCAATTTTTTTTTGTAGTAATTTATTTACTTTTTGGATGTTTTTTTACCAGCTGCTCCTTTTTTAGTAAATCCTTTCTTTTTGATACCTGCATCAGGTTGAGCAGCCATTATTTCGGTACATTTTTCAAATGTAAGATCAGTAGCTTCTATACCTTTAGGGATTTTGTAATTTGTTTTATTGCAAGTAAAATATGCTCCATACCTACCATTAAGTACTTGTATTTCACCTTTTTCGCCAAGTATTGAAATGACTCTGTTTTTTTCTGCTTCGCGTTTATTTTCAATAATCTCAACCGCACGTTCCATCGATATATCCATTGGATCATCTGTTTTTGGAAGTGAGTAAAACGAAGTATCGTGACGAATATATGGACCAAATCTGCCAATTGCAACTGTCATCACTTTTCCTTCGAATTCGCCAAGCTGACGTGGAAGTTTAAAAAGCTCCAAAGCTTCATCTAACGTAATGTTTTCGATGGATTGATCTTTGCGAAGTGATGCAAAGACAGGTTTCTCTTCTTCTTCCGATGTACCAATTTGTGCTAAGGGACCAAATTTTCCTATTTTTACGGAAAGTTGTCGGCCACTTACAGGATCAGTTCCTAATATTCTTTCACCAGACTGACGTTCAGAGTTTTTCAGAGTATCTTCTACAATAGGATGAAACTTTTTATAGAATTTATCAATGGATTTTGTCCAATTTATTTTGCCATCGGCTATAAGGTCAAATTCTTTTTCAACATCAGCCGTGAAATTATAATTTAGAATATCAGGAAAATATTCCGTTAAAAAATCGGAAACTACAATGCCAATATCGCTCGGAAAAAGTTTTGATTTTTCAGCACCTGAATTTTCTGATTTTATAGAATCTGATATTTTATCGTTTTTGAGTTTCAAATAACCAAAGTCACGTTTTTCGGGTTGGCGGTCACCTTTTTCAACATAAGTTCTGTTTTGAATAGTGGAAATTGTAGGCGCATAAGTCGAAGGCCTACCAATACCCAATTCTTCCAGTTTACGTACCAAACTAGCCTCACTGTAACGGGCAGGTTTTTGTGTAAAACGTTGTTGAGCAGCTATTTCTATATACGATAATTGTTCTTTTTCATTAAGCGAAGGTAGTAGTGATTCATTTTCTGCATCGTTTTCATCGTCGGTCGATTCAAGATAAACTTTTAAAAACCCGTCGAAAACAATAACTTCGCCCGAAGCAATAAATGGATATTCGCTACCCGAAACACTGATGTTAATGGTTGTTTTTTCCAGTTCAGCATCAGACATTTGCGAAGCAATAGTACGCTTCCAAATCAACTCATATAATTTCTTTTCCTGATTAGTCCCTTCAATAGTATGTGAAGTCATATACGTAGGACGAATGGCCTCGTGTGCTTCTTGCGCACCTTTAGTTTTTGTGTTGAATTTACGCGTATGAACATATTTTTGACCGGCCATACTTATTATCTCTGCCTTACAAGTGTTAATTGCCAACGACGATAAGTTTACCGAGTCGGTACGCATATATGTAATATTACCCGATTCGTAAAGGCGTTGAGCCACCATCATGGTTTGAGCCACCGAAAATCCTAGTTTACGAGCTGCTTCTTGTTGTAGTGTTGAAGTGGTAAAAGGGGGTGCTGGTGATTTTTTAGTTGGTTTTGTACTAATACTTTCAATTGTAAAAGAAGCATTTTTACATTTTTCGAGAAAAGCTAAAGCTTCTTTTTTATCCGCAAATCGTTGTTGCAAATCAGCTTTCAGTTCTACAGGTTGTCCGTTTACATCGTTTGTTTTAAAAGTTGCTGTAACCTTATAAGCACTTTCGGCAACAAACTGATTTATATCACGTTCACGCTCTACAATTAATCTTACAGCAACTGATTGTACGCGACCAGCAGATAGCGATGGTTTTACTTTACGCCAAAGTACAGGCGAAAGTTCAAATCCAACAATTCTATCTAAAACACGACGGGCCTGTTGAGCATCAACTAAATGGAGGTCGATAGAACGTGGATTTTCAATAGCATTTAATATGGCATCTTTTGTAATTTCATGAAAAACAATACGTTTGGTGTTTTCGGGCTTCAGCTTTAATTCATCGTACAAATGCCATGCTATTGCTTCTCCTTCGCGGTCTTCATCGGAAGCAAGCCATATAGTTTCGGCAAGTTTTGTAGCTTTTTTTAATTCCGATACAACCTTTTTCTTGTCGGTTGATACAATATAGTCAGGTTTATAATTGTTTTCAAAGTCAATTCCAATTCCTTTTTCGGCTAAATCACGAATGTGACCAAAACTTGACATTACTTGATAGTCTTTACCAAGAAATTTTTCAATTGTTTTTGCTTTTGCAGGTGATTCTACTATGACAAGATTTTTAGACATATTCAGTGTTTTAGGTGAGTTTATTCTGAAATTTGCTGCAAAATAACAAAAATAGAAAGGTACAAACCAAATTTTCAGTCGATTATTTTTATTTTTTATTGTTTTATGTGCAATTCAATAGTTAAAAATGGGTTTATTTTTAACTTTTGGCCTTTTACTAATATAATATTGTATGATTTGGCATAAATTTATTCAACAAATTATACTTTCCAATTTAAATTGTTACGGAGCTTCAATTTTCTTTTGTTCGTTATTTCAAAACATAAATTCAAAATAACTGTTATAATCGAAGTTTTTGACCAATAATTTAATTACTTTTGCAAGCAATTTTTATTACTTATGACAACACAAAAAGATTATATTTACCTTAATAATATTGATTCGCCCGTTGATTTAAAAGCAATACCAAAAGAAGAGTTGACCACGGTTTGCAATGAGCTAAGACATTTTATTATTGATGAAGTTTCAAAAAACCCCGGCCATTTAGGTTCAAGTTTAGGTGTAGTTGAACTCACAGTTGCAATGCATTATGTGTTTAATACTCCTTACGACCGTATAGTATGGGATGTGGGCCATCAAGCCTATGGTCATAAAATACTTACTGGCCGTCGAAATCGGTTTCATACAAATCGTCAATTTAAAGGATTATGTGGTTTCCCATTACCTGCCGAAAGTGAGTATGATGCTTTTGGAGTAGGGCATTCATCAACAGCCATTTCGGCTGCTTTGGGTATGGCGGTAGCTGCATTTAATAAAAATGAAAAAAACAGGCATGTAGTAGCTGTTGTAGGCGATGGAGCCATGACTGGTGGTTTAGCGTTCGAAGGTTTAAATAACACATCAATGGTTGATAATAATATGTTGATTATACTCAATGATAATCAAATGGCTATTGACCCAATTCATGGAGGTTTTACACAGTATTTGATTGATATCACAACCTCGCAAACCTATAATAAACTACGTTTTAAGGCATATAAAATCCTTAAAAAAATGGGATTGATAAGTGAACGTGGTAAAAATCGTATTATCAGTTTCAATAATACAGTGAAGGCTGCTTTGACAAAACAACACAATATTTTCGAAGGCTTAAATATCCGTTATTTTGGACCAGTCGACGGACATGATGTGGATATGTTAGTTAAGATTTTGAATGATATAAAAGACTTTAAAGGTCCTAAAGTGCTACATTGTATCACTAAAAAAGGTAAAGGGTACGAACCTGCCGAAAAATCGGTTACCGAATGGCATGCACCTGGCAAATTTTGTGTTGAAACAGGCGAACGAAGCCAACAAATATCTACAGAATCAACTCCTCCATTATTTCAGGATGTATTTGGCGAAACACTACTTGAACTAGCTAAACAAAACGATAAAATTCTGGCTATTACGCCTGCTATGCCTTCGGGATGTTCTATGATTATTATGCAAAAAGAACTTCCAAATCGAGTTTTTGATGTTGGTATAGCTGAGGGTCACGCAGTTACATTTTCGGCAGGTTTGGTTAAAGATGGTATGATTCCATTTTGTAATATTTATTCATCGTTTATGCAGCGAGCTTATGATAATGTAATACACGATGTGGCCCTACAAAATTTACCTGTCATTTTCTGTTTGGATCGTGCTGGTATTGTTGGGTCGGATGGAGCAACACATCACGGCATTTTCGATTTAGCATACATGCGATGTATACCAAACATGACAATTTCGGCACCTCGTAATGAGCACGAAATGAGGAATTTGATGTTTACTGCTTTACATTTTAAAAAAGGTCCCTTTGTTATTCGTTATCCTCGTGGTAAAGGCAGTATAGTAAATTGGCAAAACGAAATGACTGTTTTACCTATCGGAAAAGGCGAAATGTTGAAAGAAGGTAAGGATTTAGCAATTATTACCATAGGCACCATGGCCAATGTAGCTCTCGATGCTATAAAACTTATTGAATCTGAATCAAAAAAGTCCATTGCGCTATATGATATACGTTTTCTGAAACCTATTGACAATGAGCTACTTCATGAAATAGCAGCCAATTATAGTCAGATTATAACAATAGAGGACGGTGTTATTGATGGTGGTTTTGGAAGCTCAGTGCTCGAATTTATGTCGGATAATAATTATAAAATCAACGTTAAACGACTCGGTATTAAAGATACTTTTGTTGAACATGGAACACCAGATGAATTATATCAATTAATTGGTCTTGATGTTAAAGGTATAAAAAGTGAAATTGAAAAAATTCTTCTTTAAACAAATTCTGAAAAACTGTATATATTTTTTTTGTGTTTCCTCGGCCTTTCGTAAAGTTGAAAAATATTTTAATTAATACTTTCCGCCATTTTATACAATTTTATCATTAAAAAGCCTTTCGCTTAACTTTATTTCCGATTGACGATGCTTGATGATACGTTTTTAATAGTAATTTTGTAGATTATAAAAAGTACAAAATATGGAGAAGTTACGCTTTCAGAGTTTTGCAAGCGGAAGTAGTGGAAATTGTTATTACATTGGAAATGCAAAGGAAGGAATTCTGATTGATGCAGGCATAGGAGTGAGGACAATACGAAAATGTTTAAGAAGTATTGATTTAGATTTTGAAAATATATTGGGTGTTTTTGTTACGCATGATCATGCCGACCATATAAAATCAGTTGGTGTTCTTGGCGAAAAATACAATATTCCAATTTATAGTACCGAATTAGTACATTTAGGCATTGCTAAAAGTTATTGTGTAACCGAAAAGTTATATCAAAGTAAACGTTTTATAGAAAAAAATACACCATTCAGTTTGGGTGATTTTACAATTACCGCATTTCCAGTATCGCACGATGCTACTGATAATGTTGGGTTTACAGTTGAATATAAAGATAAAAAGTTTTCGTTTGCTACTGATTTAGGTTATGTAAGTTCCGAAGTGAAATTGCATTTGGAAAAAGCTGATTATATTGTATTCGAGGCCAATTACGATGAGCAAATGCTCGATGGAGGTTTGTATCCTTTACATTTGAAAAATAGAATTAAAGCCGATACAGGTCATTTAAGTAACTTTCAGTGTGGAAAACTACTGGCCGAAATATATAACGAGCGCTTGCAATATGTTTTTTTGTGTCATTTAAGTCGCGAAAACAATATGCCAGATATAGCTTATGAAACTGTAAAGAGTTTTCTTGATGACAAAAATGTGCAAGTTGGAAAGCAAATACAACTCGTAACATTAAATCGATTTATACCTTCCGAATTATATATTTTTGATTGACAAACAGCTCATTAATATTTTTATATGGATACCAAACTCGTAATTATTCCCACTTACAACGAAAAAGAAAATATTGAAAACATTATAAGAGCGGTTTTTGACCAACCTCTTGATTTTCATATTTTAATTATCGAAGATGGTTCGCCTGATGGTACAGCACTGATTGTTAAGAAATTACAAGCGGAGTTTACGAATAAGTTATTCATGGTTGAACGGAAAGGTAAACTTGGTTTAGGAACTGCTTACATAACTGGTTTTAAATGGGCTTTGGAGCATAATTACGATTATATTTTCGAAATGGATGCTGATTTTTCGCACAATCCTACTGATTTGCCAAAATTATATAATGCTTGTGCTGTTCAGGGTGCCGATGTAGCCATAGGTTCACGTTATGTAAGTGGAGTTAATGTTGTAAATTGGCCAATAGGACGAGTTTTAATGTCGTATTTTGCTTCAAAATATGTACGTTTTGTGTTGGGAGTAAAAATTTCGGATACAACTGCTGGTTTTAAATGCTACAAAAGAAATGTATTAAAAACCATTGAACTTGATAAAATCAGATTTAAAGGATATGCTTTTCAGGTTGAAATGAAATTTACAGCATTTAAATGTGGATTTAAAGTAGTTGAAGTTCCTATTATTTTTATTAATAGAGAGTTAGGGACATCCAAAATGAATAGCGGGATTTTTGGCGAAGCGTTTTTTGGTGTAATCCAACTTAAACTCAATAGTTGGTTTCGTAACTATCCTCAAAAAAAATAATTCAAAGCATTGGCAGAATGAGTATTTTTCTAATAAAAGATGCAACCATTATAAACGAAGGCAGAACTTTTAAAGGTTCTGTTTTGGTCGAAAATGCTTTTATAAAATCCATATATGCCGAAGGTGATTTTATTCCTGAAATTGCCAATTGCGAAACTATTGATGCAACCGGAAAATTACTTATTCCAGGTGTTATTGATGACCAAGTGCATTTTAGGGAACCAGGCCTTACACATAAAGGAAATATCTATTCCGAATCGCGTGCAGCTGTTGCTGGAGGTGTAACCTCGTTTATGGAAATGCCTAACACTATGCCGCTTACTATAACTATAGATGCACTCGAAGATAAATATAAACTCGGAGCTGAGAAGTCATTCGCAAACTATTCCTTTTATATGGGTGCTACCAATAACAACCTTGCCGAGCTACATAAAGTTGATCCGCGAAAGGTATGTGGTGTGAAGGTTTTTATGGGTTCTTCGACAGGTAATATGCTGGTTGACAATAAAGAAACCTTGAGTAATATCTTTAATGAAATACCAATGCTTATAGCTACACACTGCGAAGATGAAGCAACTATTCAAGCCAATAAAGCCCATTACAAAGCCATGTATGGCGATGATTTGCCTATTCAGTTTCATCCCTTGATTCGCAATGATGAAGCATGCTATCGTTCATCGTCTTACGCAGTAGAATTGGCATCAAAATACAATGCACGTTTACATGTGCTACATATTTCTTCCGATAAGGAAATGTCGCTTTTCGACAATAAAAAGCCTTTAATCGAAAAAAATATTACTTCCGAAGTCTGTGTTCATCATCTTTGGTTTTCGGATATTGATTATGCTAAATATGGAAACCGAATTAAATGGAATCCAGCTATAAAATCCGAAAAAGATAAACAAGCATTAATTGAGGCTTTAAATAACGGAAAAATTGATGTGGTAGCTACCGATCATGCTCCACATTTGATGCGTGAGAAAGAAGGTTCATGCTTAAAGGCTGCATCGGGTGGTCCACTTATTCAACATTCATTAATTGCCATGTTACAAATGGCTAAAGATGCTGTTTTTACATACGAAAAAGTAGTTGATAAAATGTGTCATGCACCTGCTGAACTTTACAGAGTGGAACAGCGTGGTTACATTCGCGAAGGATATTATGCTGATTTAGTTTTAATTGATAAAGATTCGTCGTGGACTGTTACAAACGACAGTTTACTCTATTTTTGTAAATGGTCGCCTTTTGAAGGGACTACATTTGACCACAGCATACATAAAACATGGGTAAATGGACAACTCGTTTATAATAATGGTGCTATCAATGATGATGTGCGAGGAATGCGTTTGACGTTTAAAATTTAAATGTATGATTATTGAATTAAGAAAATCAATATTTTTGTTTTTACTAGCTGTTTTAGTTTTGGTGTCGTGCAATAAACCTGCAACTACAACCAAAAAAATAGAGTATATACATAACGAAGGAAAAGCTCAAGGTACATATTATTCAGCTACTTATTTACAGCCTGAAGGTAAAGATTTGCAAGCGCAAATTGATACTTTTTTCAATGAGTTCGACCAATCGTTATCAACTTATAACCCAAATTCAATAATTTCGAAAATAAATAAAAACAATGATTCGGTTCAAACAGATGTTTATTTTGAAACAATGTTCGAGGCTGCACAAAAAGTATCCATGCTCTCCAACGGTGCTTTTGATATTACTGTAGCACCTTTGGTAAATGCATGGGGTTTTGGTTTTGGTAATCACGATAGGAGTAAAGAGCCTGATTATAAAAAACTTATGCCTTTAATTGGATATCAAAAAGTGAAATTGGTGAATCATAAAATCGTTAAAGATAATCCGGCAATTATGCTCGATGCAGGCGGAATAGCACAAGGTTTTTCGGCCGATTTGATAGCCAAATTATTCGAGAAAAATGGCTGCGAAAATTATATGATTGATATTGGTGGCGAAATTGTATGTAAAGGTTTGAATCCAAAAGGATTAAATTGGCAAATTGGCATTGATAAGCCTGTTGACGATTCGATCAATGTGGATGGTGAATTGCAAGCAATTGTAAGTATAACAAACAGAGCATTAACTACTTCGGGTAATTATCGACAGTTTTATTATAAAAATGGGCAAAAATATGCACATACCATAAATCCAAAAACTGGGAGACCTGTTCAACATAACTTGTTGAGTGCAACAGTAGTTGGGGCTGATTGTACTACAGCTGATGCTTTTGCTACTGCATTTATGGTAGTTGGTAAAGATAGTGCATTGGCTCTGTGTAAGCGAATTCCAGATATGGATTGTTACTTGGTTTACACTGATAAATCAGGAAAATATCAGGTAATATACACGGATGGATTTAAAAAATATTTGAATGAAAAATAGATTCCTCTTTCATTTTAGGCCATTTTGCAGTTTAAACTTTAAAATAATTGTATTTATTTTTTTATTACCAATATATTAACTACTTTTGCAGTCCGATTTTTAATTATGAAAAGATATTCATTTATTCTAGTTTTGTCAATTGTTTTATTCGCTTCTTGTGGTGATTATCAGAAACTTTTGAAAAGTACTGATCCCGAATTAAAATATACAAAAGCAGTTGAGTATTTTGAAAAAGGCGATTTTATGCGAGCTACTACCTTGTTCGACGAAATTTCGACCTATTTTAAAGGCACTGAACGCTCTGAGACTATTTTAAATTATCTTTCGAAATCTTATTTGGGACAAAAAGATTATTTTACGGCCAGCGAATACTATAAAACCTATGTAAAAACGTATCCTAAAGGAGAATATGTAGTAGAATCAAAGTATATGATAGGCTATTGTTATTACCTCGATTCGCCTGATGCTCGCTTGGATCAAACTGCTACTAACGATGCTATAGCTTCATTACAAGAGTTTGTGGATGTTTATCCCGAAAGTGAAAGAGTACCTGAAGCAATGAAATTGCTGGATGAATTGAATGATAAAATTGCATATAAATACTATCTTAATTCGAAACTGTATTTCAATTTAGGTAACTATCTGGGAAATAATTACGAATCGGCTGTTATAACAGCACAAAATGCATTAAAGCGTTTTCCGTCAACAAAATATCGCGAAGAATTATCAATAATAATTCTTGATGCTAAATACCAACAAGCGGTACAAAGTTTTGAGGAAAAGAAAATGGATCGTTACAGAGCAACAATTGACGAATACTACAATTATATAAATGAGTATCCCGAAGGAAAAATGCGCAAGCATGCTGACAAAGTTTTTAACGAATCGAAAAAAATTGTAAAAGATTAAATATATAAAATTATGGATCATAAAAAAGTAAATGCACCTTTGAGTACTATCTCGCGCGATATGAACGTGTTAAGTGAGAATGTTGGTAATGTTTACGAAACAGTGAAAATTATTGCCAAACGTGCCAATCAAATCACTGCCGAAGTAAAATCGGAACTTGATAAAAAGCTTCAGGAGTTTTCATCATTAAGCGAAAACATCGAAGAAGTGTTCGAAAACCGTGAACAAATTGAAATTTCGCGTCATTACGAAAAACTTCCTAAACCGACATTGGTAGCTACTCAAGAATTTATCGAAGAGAAAGTTTATTATCGTAATCCGATAAAAGATAGCAAGATAAAGTAGTTTTTTAAATCTACGATTTAAGATTATTATAAATAAAAGAATGAAGAGTTTTCAAACTACTTTGTTCTTTTATTTTTTTTTGTGAGTTCAGTTCGTAACATTTTTGTATTTTTGCCGTATATATTATTGTGAGTGTAATATTTCGATAAATTTAATTTAATTGAAAGGGAAAAGGCTATGTTAAAAGGGAAAAAAATTATTCTGGGAATAACAGGAAGTATTGCAGCATATAAAGCTGCTATTCTTGCAAGATTATTGGTGAAGGAAGGTGCTGAAGTAAAAGTAGTTATGACTCCTTTAGCAAAAGAGTTTATTACACCACTTACCATGGCAACGGTATCGAATAATCCAATTTTAGTTGATTTTTTTAATCCCGAAAACGGCGATTGGAACAGTCATGTTGATTTAGGAATGTGGGCCGACGCTTTTATTATTGCTCCCGCTACTGCCAATACTATTGCTAAAATGGTGAATGGTGTTGCCGATAATTTATTGTTAACGACCTATTTATCTGCTAAATGTCCTGTTTTTATTGCTCCGGCAATGGATTTAGATATGTATGCACATCCATCAACCAAGCGAAATTTAAAACAATTGCAAGCTTATGGAAATCACATTATTGAACCGGCTGTTGGCTTTTTAGCAAGTGGATTAGAAGGTAAAGGGCGAATGGAAGAACCTGAAAATACTATACGTTATATTGTGGAGTATTTTACGCCTAAAAAGATGTTGGGTAAAAAAGTATTGATAACAGCTGGACCAACCTACGAAAAGATTGACCCAGTTCGATTTATAGGCAATTATTCATCGGGCAAAATGGGATTTGCACTTGCTGAATCATGTGCTATGCAAGGAGCTGAAGTTACACTTATAGCAGGTCCAGTTAGTTTAAGTGCCAAACACCGAAATATTAAACGAATTAATGTTGAAACAGCCGAACAAATGTATAAAGCTGTTATAAGTAAATTCGACAAAATGGATGGAGCAATATTATGTGCCGCAGTTGCCGATTTTGCTCCTATGCATAAATCGAAATCGAAAATTAAACGCGAAAATGATGATTTAATGCTCGAACTTAAACCTACTGTAGATATTGCTGCTTCACTCGGAAAAATTAAAAAAGATGAACAGTTTTTAGTTGGTTTTGCTCTTGAAACGGATAATGAGGAAGCTAACGCTATAGCAAAAATGGAACGAAAGAATTTTGATTTCATAGTTTTAAATTCGCTACAGGATGCTGAATCGGGATTTGGATTCGATACCAACAAAGTCTCCATTATACACAGTTCAGGTTACAAAAAGCATTATGAGCTTAAAACAAAGCTTGCAGTAGCCGATGATATTGTAAATGAGATAAATACACTTATATTTTAATATTGAAATATTAATGAAAAAGTTAATTGTAATATTTTTTGCTGGTGTTTTTGGTGCAATAAGCTTGTATTCACAGGAATTAAAATGCAATGTGAATATTAATTCTGATATGGTTATTGGTACCAATAAGTCAGTTTTTAATACATTACAAAAATCAATTTCGGAATTTATGAATACACGTCGTTGGTCCGAAATGACAATTGCTAATACCGAAAAGATTGAATGCAATTTGAGTATTATTGTGAAAAAAGTTGATGGAGACTTGTACACAGCTGATATTCAGATACAATCGCGCCGACCGGTCTACAACTCTTCGTACAATACAACGCTTTTTAATTTTAAAGACAATTTTTTCTCGTTCGATTATAAAGAATTTGATCAACTTGAAATGAACGAAAATACCATTACTTCGAATCTAACTGCCGTGTTGGCTTATTATGCTTATTTGATAATTGGTTATGATTTGGATTCGTATACAAGATTGGGCGGTACTCCCTATTTCGAAGCGGCCGAACGAATTGTGAATGCAGCTCAGGCAGCCGATTTAGTTGGTTGGAAAGCATTCGAAAGTAGTAAAAACCGCTATGCATTGGTCAATAATCTTACGGATGAAGCATTTAAAAAATACAGATCGTTTTTTTACGAGTATCATCGACTGGGATTGGACGAAATGTCGGTAAATATTACAAATGCTCGATCTAAAATTTCGCAAGGATTACCTTTATTGCGTGAAGCAAATAGAGCTCGCCCTTCGGCAATTGTTATTGCCTCGTTTTTGGATGCCAAAAACGAAGAACTAATAAATATTTTTTCGAAAGCTACTGACAAGGAAAAAAAAGATGCTGTTGAAATTTTATCGGATGTAAATCCAACTCAAACTGATCGATACGAAAAAATTCTGAAAAATTAAAATGCTTAAATCACTTTATATTTTAAATTATGCTCTTATTTCGGAGCTCGAAATTGATTTTGAGTCTGGATTTTTGTCCATAACAGGCGAAACAGGTGCTGGTAAATCCATTATTTTAGGTGCATTGTCGTTAATTTTGGGACAAAGAGCCGAAACGAAAGCCATTAAAAATGATGCTGATAAATGTGTGATTGAAGCAACTTTTGATGTTAATGGATATACAAAATTAAGTGGTTTTTTTTCTCAAAACGATATTGATACTCCTTCCAACGAATGTATTATTCGAAGAGAGTTAACGAGTGCTGGTAAATCTCGAGCTTTTATTAACGATACTCCAGTTCCACTAAATGTATTACGTGAGCTCACTGTTCAACTTATCGACATTCATTCGCAGCATGATAATCTCATGTTAGCAAATCCTACCTATCAGCTCGATGTGGTTGATACTATTGCGCAAAATTCATTACTTTTAAATACATACACTGAGAGTTTTCAGCGTTGGCAACAATTACTGGCCGATCAGAAAAAACTGGAGCAAAATGCACGTCGCTATAGTACTGAATTAGACTACATTCAGTTTCAGTACAATCAACTGACTGAGGCACAGTTAGTTGTTGACGAACAAGAAATGCTTGAATTAGAGCAGGATACACTTGCTCATGCCGAGGAAATTAAAATAGAGTTGTTATCGTCGCAAAATTTATTCGAAAACGATAATGCTGTTTTGGCACAATTAAAGGATATAATTACTTCCGTTTCGCGAATTAAAAATTATGTTTCTAATGGCGTAAATTGGGCTGAGCGATTACAATCGGCTTATATCGAATTGAAGGACATAAAGTCGGAATTAAGTTCATTTGCCGATAAGATTGAAGATAATCCAGAACGACTAATGCTGATACAGAATAGGTTGAGCGAATTGTTTACCCTTCAGAAAAAATACAAAGTTAGTTCGGTTGAAGAGTTGATTGCAATACGTGATGATTATGAAGCTCAACTTCAGAAAATAGACTCATTTGACGAAGAAATTGAAAATTTAAAGAAGCAGATTGTACAAAATTTTGAACAAGTTAAAGAGCTAGGTCAACAACTTACACTTTCGCGGCAAAAAGTAGTTGAGCAAATTGAAAAATACATGATTGAAAGACTTAAAATACTTGGCATGCCAAATATTCAGTTTATGGTGAATGTACAAGTTGTTGATAACTACTTTATTAATGGTCAGAATGAAATTCAGTTTCTTTTTTCGGCAAATAAAAACAGAGAAATGCAACCTGTACAATTAATTGCTTCGGGTGGTGAAGTGTCAAGGTTAATGCTATCCATAAAAGCTTTAATTGCAAATAAATCCGATCTGCCAACTATTATTTTCGACGAGATTGATACAGGAGTTTCAGGCGAAATTGCTCACCGAATGGGGGAAATAATGCAAGAAATGAGTACTGGAATGCAGGTTATAACTATCACTCATTTACCACAAATTGCTGCTCGAAGTAAAGTGCAATACCGGGTTTATAAAGACGACTCTGGACTTCAAACACAAACATTTATTGAAAGATTGACTGATAATCAACGTATAACTGAAATTGCACAAATGTTAAGCGGCAAAAAACTTTCCGAAGTTTCGATTTTAAATGCCAAAGAATTATTAGGGTTTTGATTAATATTGCTCCATTTCGCTCGGAAAATCACCCGATTTTACATCGGCAACATAATGTGCTATAGCCTGATTCATAATTGTTTGTAAGTTAGCATAGCGACGCAAAAATCGTGGTGAAAAATCCTGAGTTAGTCCAATCATATCGTGCAACACAAGCACTTGTCCATCCACACCATTTCCAGCTCCAATACCTATAATCGGAATTGTAAGTTCACTAGCAACTTGCTTAGCTAGTTTTGCAGGTATTTTTTCAAGTACAATAGCAAAACAACCTGCTTCTTCGAGCAAATGGGCATCTCGTATTAATTTTTCAGCTTCAGCATCTTGCTGAGCTCTTACAGTATAAGAGCCATATTTATTAATTGATTGTGGCATTAGTCCCAGGTGACCCATTACGGGTATTCCGGCCGATAAAATGCGTTTTACAGATTCAATAATTTCTTCGCCTCCTTCCAGTTTCAAACAATCGCCATGCGTTTCTTTCATAATCCGTATAGCTGAGGCTAATGCTTCCTTCGAATTGCCTTGATAAGAACCAAAAGGCATATCTACTACTACTAATGCACGTTTAACTCCTCTCACAACCGATTTTGCGAGAAATATCATTTGATCGAGCGTAATTGGAAGTGTAGTAGTATTGCCGCACATAACATTCGATGCAGAGTCACCTACAAGAATTATATCAATACCAGCATGGTCTACAATACTACCCATTGTATAATCGTAAGCTGTTAACATGCTGATTTTCTCACCACGTTTTTTCATTTCTATCAACCGTTGAGTTGTTACTCTTCTCGAGTTATCGCTATGTATTGACATATATTATTCGTTTAAATTTTGAATTTGCAAAGATATGTAATATATTTTCATTTTCAATGTTAAAGATGCTTTAACAGCTATGTGGTTGATGTATAAAATTTTAGTAGTAATTCAAATTGCGATTGAATAATTAGTTCCCTTTTTTGAGTTATTATTTAATATTTAGAATTATCTTTGTAGTCCATAAAACTAATGACCAAAATTTATTCAGTATGAATGATAAAGAAAATTTATTGTCAGGATCAGATATTTTTTCGCATTTAACTTCATTGCGCTATGTTCCGCGTTGGATTGTTTTAATTATCGACATAACTTTATGTGTTATTGCATTTTTTTTAGCTAGCTTTATTGCATCAAAACTTTCTGTAAATCAGTTGGATATACGTATTCTTAATTTTTATCAACGTCTATCACTTATATTATTTTTACAAATTATTTTCTTTTGGGTATTTCATACCTATTCAGGAGTTTTGCGTTATTCAGGATATGTCGATGCAGCCAAACTTTTATTTGCCGTTTTATCTACTGTAGTTATTTTAATTGCTACTAATATTTTTCTGAAATTATTTTATCAACATGAACTTTATTATACCACTGGTTTAATACTTTATGCTGGTTTTTCGTTCTTATTTTTGTTTTTTCTGCGTTTAAGCGCCAAAATTATTTACGATTATTTCACTACAAATGGTGGTAAAATTACTCCTGTAATGATTTATGGTACAA